>NZ_JBSQPW010000005.1:0-79834 GCF_055118575.1 Trichococcus sp.
ACACCCTTGTCATTCGCTAACAGTTCCTACTGCAAAGCCTGTAGTGGACTTTCACCACCAAGTTATCACCCATGCCGGGCGCACATCAAAAAAAGCGGGGATGCATCCCCGCTTTTTTTACAGTTCTAAATTTCCTTAAGTAAATGAAATTGGACAAAAGTCCCAAACCTTATCCTCATCTTTGGCAACCTGCGTGAATGCGCATTACCGGACAGATTCGTCCGATGTCAGTTCGATGGTTTCCCATCCTCTGGTTGCACCATAACGGATATTGAAGTTTTTGACGCGGTTATTGACAGCAAAAATCTGCGTCCGCCACAGCGTAGGGATGACAGGCGCTTCCTCGAAAAGCAACGCTTGCCATTCTTGATAGAGCTGCGTCCGCGCATTTTCGTCCAAGGCAACCGCAGCGTTGAGCTGACCCAACAAAGCATCATTCTTTTCGCTTGTCCAACGGGTATAATTGAGCGCACTGGTGCGGCTGAACATTTTGGTCGGATTGGGATCCATGCCTATCACCCAAGTTGCCTGATAAACATCAACAACAGGACTGTCTGATGCAATCAAGTCATGAAACTTCTGGTATTCAATCAGTCTTCCCGTAGCGAGCGAGACATCCAAACCGATTTTTTGCCATTGTTGGATATAATATGCGACAACCGTCTCAGCCGCGTCTCCCCCCGCAACTGCCGCAAAGCTGATTTCAAGCGGCTCTCCGTTCGGCATTTCCCGAAAACCATCGCCGTCATTGTCCAGATAGCCAGCCTCATCCAGCAAAGCTGCGGCCTTGACAGGATCGTAACTGAAGCTGACCGCCTCATCATCACTGAAGCCTTCGAACACGGGTGGAATCATACCGTTCGCCGGCTGCCGCAGCCCGTCGAATAGGACCATAGCGACAAATTCGTTGTCCAATGCATAAGCCATCGCTTGCCGTAATGCTGCATCCGCCATTTTTGAACTCAGGTTAAGCGCATTATCGCCAGATTCAGCGTCCCGGGATCCTAATTTGAACCCGATATAGGTTGTCGCCAATTCTTCTCTTCCCAATAAGGTTATATTGTCGAAATCTTTATAGTTTTCGTAGGAACTTGTCGGCATGACAGCGACGTCGTAGTTTCCCGCTTCCATTTCGGCTACGATCGTTTCCGAACCGACAACCTCCACAAGGATGTTATCCAGTTTCGGTTTCCCTTTCCAATAATATTCATTGGCTTCAAAAAGGGCTGACTCGCCCGGAACAATCGCCTTGAGCCGAAACGGTCCTGTCCCGACAGGTTGTTCACGCAGTTGGGATGAATGTACCATTTCCGATACAGGGATGCTTTCCAGTTGGTGTCTAGGCAGCGGTTGGTTCCATAAGGCACCTCCCGCCTGCAAGATGGATGGATTCAATTCTTTGAAAGCGATCGTGAGATGCGTATCATCCAGAACCTCGATACCGGCAATTGAAGCGGCAGTGCCTTCATGGTATTCGGTCATGCCCACGACATTCGCAAAAGCCTCTCCATAAAGGGAGCCGGAATAGTCCGGATGGCCGATTACTTCATAGGCATACAGAATATCATCCACCGTAAGCGCAGCTCCGTCCGACCACTTCAGGTTATCCAGCAAAGTAATCGAAACCGTTTTTAAATCGTCATTTCGCACAAAAGTGGCCATTCCATCCTGGGTAAGCTGAAAATTCTCATCATAGGAAAAAATGGGTTCATGAGAAAAAGCCATGAGTTCCTCGTCATAGTCATCTTCAGAAAAAACCGGGCTGAAGATGCCCTGGAAAGAAGATTCGGCAACCAGTGCATATTTCAACATTCCACCGGCGATGGCAGGAGCATCGCTGTTCATGACAGTGTCAAACTCTTGTATGACAGCGGATGTATCAGACAGGTTATCGCCCGATCCCGACAGGACATCCTCGTTTCCGCAACCGGCCAAAAGCACAGCCGACACGAACGAAACAATCATTTTATTCAGCATACTCATCCTCCTTGTTATCCTTGCGTTTGTTTAGCATCTGCCGCACGCCTCAAAGCCTGACCGACATAAATGATGCACAACAAGACTGAAAAGATGAGTGTGGATGCTGGTAACCATACCCATACATAGTTCTCAAAGACGGTCGGGGAAATGGCATAGCGCAGCAGATTGCCTATACTCGGAACGGTGGGTGGTAACCCAAAGCCCAGAAAGCTCAACCCTGTTTCCATCCCGATATTTCTCGCCAATGACATAGTCGTGTTGATGATGACCAGCGAGCTGAAATTAGGCAAGATTTCACGGACCATTATCAGCAAGTCGTTTGTCCCTGCTGTTTTGGAAGCCCGCACATAATCACGTTTTGCCTCCAAACGCGTCCGGTTCCGAAAAACTTTTGATTTTCCCGCCCAACTGAATGCGCTCATAAGCAAAATGAACGTTAAGAGATTGTATTCCGATACGATGGCCATCAGTACGAGAACCAACACGCTTGCCGGAAGTACCATTATGAAATCAATGGAGCGCATAAGCAATCTATCCAGGAAACCACCGTAATAGCCGGACAGCAGACCCAAGCCGATGCCGATGAATCCAGTCAAGACTGTCACAGCGGTCCCGGCCATCAGCGACGTGCGCGCTCCCAGCAACAACTGGCCCAGCACATCCCGGCCCGCTTCATCCGTTCCCAATGGATGACTTTTGCCCGGCGAAGCGTACCTGTTCAACAGATCCACCTGCATGACTTGACTCGTATCAAAAAAAAGCGATCCCACAAAGACCAGCCCCAAGAGCAAAACGAGTGCACCAAAAGCAATGACCGCCAATTTATCTTTACGGAATTCTTCAAGCATGCCGCGGAAATCCACAACCGTTTTGGTTTCCTCATTCACTTCGTGGCTCAAACGATTCTCGCCTGCCGCAACGGAGACTATCTCCGTCTTCAACTCTTCCACTCTTCCTGCTTTCTTTTCTTCTTCCGTATTCACCGTATCCCCCCTTTCCTCTTGCTATCTCATCCTGACGCGCGGATCCGCGATAGTCAAAATGACGTCAGAAACTAATGTGCCAATCAAAGCTGCCAGCCCATAAATCAGCAGCAACGCAACAATGACACTGAAATCACGTGATTCTAAAGAAGTGATGAACAACCGGCCGATGCCCGGGTAGGCGAAGATGTATTCGATAAAAATACTGCTCCCTATGAAACCGGTAACGTCATAACCAAACAGAGCAGTCACCGGCATAATTGCGTTTCTGAAAATGTGCCTCCGATAGACCATACTCTCCGGAACGCCTTTTGAGCGGGCTGTCAGTACATAATCTTCTTGTTTTGCCTCGATGATGCCCGACCTTAACCGTTGGATGTTGCCGGCGGATGCCGAGAGAGCAAAGGCCAGCGCCGGCAACGCTATGTGGTAGAGCCTATTCCAAAGAGAGCTAAATACGCCCTGTGTTTCCGGCAACAAAGGCATCCCCCGCGTGGGAAACAATTTCAATTGAAATCCAAAAAGCCAAACCAGAACCAAGGTAACAATAAATATCGGCAAGGCAAAACTGATGCTGTTCAAAAAACGAATGACCTTGTCTCCCAATGAACCGTTGAAGCGCCCTGCATAAATGCCAAGCGGAACAGCGATCAGATAAGACAACAAAAGCGAGGTCATTGCTAACCAGAGCGTGTTGCCAAGCCTTGCGCCAACCAGAACGGCCACAGGCATACGGTACGTATAACTAAGGCCGAAATCCCCGCTAAACATATTTGTAAGCCAATGCAGATACCGAATGTACCAAGGGTTATCCAGGATCGCATCCGCATGGATCACGTCAAGGCTGCTCTGATCCATCCCCGGAACGACCAGACCAGTCAGCGGATCTCCAGGCATCCATTGCGCCAGTGCAAACATCAACAAACTGAACGCCAACAGTTGTGGGATGATAAAGAAGAAGCGTCTCAGAATTCTGTTCCACATCGCTAACGCTCTCCTTTCGATAGTTTACCGGCAATCCGATGGGTTTCCGACAACGGAATCAAATCCCCGACACGACCGTCCTTAGTCAGATATCCCGCCATACTTTGTTTATATTCTGATTCTATTTCCCGCCGCAAACGCTTGTGTAAATCCCGGTTGCCCGGATCCAGATTCGGAATTACGGAAAGCAGCCTTTTCGTGTAGATGTGCTGCGGATTGAGATAGATGTCCTGCTTGTTTCCATATTCCACGAATCTTCCTCGATACATGATTGCCAGCTCATCACACATCTGCTTCACGACACCTAGGTCATGGGAAATGAAAAGATAGCCGATTCCGTATTGTCCCTGGATGCGTTTCATGTAATTCAGCACTTGTGCCTGAACGGAAAGATCCAATACCGAAACGGGTTCATCAGCTATTACGAATTTTGGCCGCAGCGCAACCGCTCTTGCCAAAGCGATGCGTTGCCTCTGGCCACCGGTGAATTCGTGAGGATACCTCTGGAGTGTATCTTCCGGTAAACCTACCATTTCCAAGAGTTCCAGAACCCGTTTTTTCTCTTCCTGCAGGGAAACATGCTCAAAATTACGCAAAGGTTCAGAAATGATCTGGCCGATTTGTTTTTTGGGATTCAAACTCGCACCCGAATCCTGAAAAATCATCTGGACATTGCGTTTGTGGGGTGATTTCCGCTTTTTTATCGAAGCGGTTACGTCCCTGCCTTCGTAAACGATTTGACCTGAAGTGATCCGTTCCAATCCGACGATCGCTCTTCCGACTGTGGATTTTCCGGATCCTGATTCGCCCACCAAACCGTAATTTTTCCCTTCTTCCAGGGACAAACTGATGCCGTCAACGGCTGCAAGTTTCTTCCCGGACAAGAAGCCGCTCTTGACCGGGTAATGAACCTTCAAATCTTTGATTTCCAAAAGTCCCATCTTATTCACTCTCCCCTTCAAAACGGAAGGACTCATGGCACGTGCACCTAACAAAATGGTTTTTAGAAACCTCATGCATTTTTGGCGACTGTTCGTGTGCGGAAAATGGGACCCACGGGATCCGTCCGGCAAAACGACAGCCCTGTTTAGGCAATTGTTGCAAGGAAGGAACATCCCCTTGGATCACATAGAGTTCCCCGGAATCCGAATCGAGCGTCTCATTCGCTTGCGGCATCGACCGCAGCAAAGATCGGGTGTAAGGATGCTTCGGATCCGTGAACAGCTCAACGACACCGGCTGTTTCGACAATTTGTCCCGCGTACATGACGGCCACTCTGTCCGCGACCTCGGCTACAACACCCAAATCATGGGTGATCAAGATGATCCCGGCACCCGTGTCATCCCGCACTTCGCTCAACAAATCCAATATTTGGGCTTGCGCCGTGACATCCAAAGAGGTCGTCGGTTCATCCGCAATGATGATCGGCGGGTCGCAAGCAATCGCAATCGCGATGCCGACCCGTTGGCGCGCTTCTCCGGACAGCTCATGCGGATAGCGGGTTGCTGTTCCTTCCGGATCATCCAGCTTAACTTGGCCCAGCAATTCGCTCACACGCAGTGCACGTTCCTCTTTTGTCAACCTGGAATGGTAAAGCAACACTTCATCTATCTGTTCACCTACCGTCATCAGAGGATTCAGTGCGGATAAGGGATCTTGAAAAATCATCCCGATATCGTTTCCTCTAATGCGATTATAAAGCGTTTCGTTCAAATCGATAAGATTCAGGTTCTGATAAATGATTTCTCCCGAAATCCGGGTATTCACTTTATTATGGAGTCCGACGATCGTAGTAGCGAGGGTACTTTTCCCACAGCCGGACTCACCGACAATCGCCAATATTTCATTCTTTTCCAGACTGAAGGAAACATCATCGACTGCATCATAATAGTTATCCTGCATCCGGAACGCAGTATGCAATGCATTTATCTCCAACAAGGGTCTTCCAAGTCCCATCGTGCGCCTCCTTTCGTGCTTATATAAAAAACTTGAGGAAATATCTCCTAACATTATACGTTTAAGCCCTAACAAAAACAACCGCCATTTCATCCAGTTTTAATCCATTTCATGTTGCTGCCATAATCAGCCCTCTCGGCCTGAAAAAAAAGCAACATTGGCATTGGAGAACCGTCAATGTTGCTTTTGTCGTTAAATTATTGCGATTCTTATTTTTGAGAATCGATGTAGTCCACTGCGTCTCCTACTGTGATTATCCTCTCAGCATCTTCATCGGAAATCTGTACAGCAAAGACATCTTCCAGTTCCATGACGAGTTCGACAATATCCAATGAATCCGCCCCAAGATCGTTTTGGAAAGTCAACTCTCTCGTAACCTTTGCTTCATCGACACCGAATCGTTCAATAACCATCTTGGCTACTCGCTCAAAAGTAGTTGTATCTGCCAAGCGTTACACCTCCATTATCGTTGCATAACCAATTACATCATATTTTCTGGAAATATTTTGTAAAGGCTCACATCTATT
This sequence comes from Trichococcus sp., assembly GCF_055118575.1. Classification (NCBI taxonomy): domain Bacteria; kingdom Bacillati; phylum Bacillota; class Bacilli; order Lactobacillales; family Carnobacteriaceae; genus Trichococcus; species Trichococcus sp. The sequence goes on from NZ_JBSQPW010000005.1 coordinate 6,431, forward strand.
TTACCCATACGCTAATCTTTTGTCTATATTTTTTTATTAGTGCTCACTTTGGCTTGCGGGCTTGGCATTCATTTCATCAAAGTGCTTGACGACATCATCAATGACGTGGGAACTGATGATTTTGCGGATCTGCTTCACCGTATGGTAGACAGCGACTTTATCCGCGGATCCATGCGTTTTTACGACCGGCGCCCGCAATCCGAACAGCACAGCTCCTCCATGCTTCGAATAATCCATCGTATCTTTGATTTCCGAAAAAGAGTCCTTGATCAGCATTCCTCCGATTTTTGTCTTCAGACCGCCTGATAGTAATTGGTTTTTTATTAGCTTCAGCAATGACATTGCCGTCCCTTCCATCGTCTTCAGGACAGCGTTCCCGGTGAAGCCATCCGTTACGACGACATCCGCAGCGCCAAGCAAAATTTCACGTGCTTCAACATTACCCGTGAAATTCAGGTTGGCGTCCTCTTCCAACAAGGCGTAGGCTTTTTTGGACAGCTCGCTGCCCTTCGTTGCTTCGGAACCATTATTCAATAAAGCGACCCTTGGATTTTCGATACCTTGTACGAACTTGGCATAATAAGATCCCAACAGGCCGAACTGATAGATGTTTTCCGGTTTGCAGTCAGCGTTAGCACCCGCGTCCATCAACAGGAACTGCTCATTTTCCTTCCCGATGACCGGCAGGATCGGCATCAAGCCGGGTCTGTCGATTCCCTTGATCCGGCCGATGATCAATAATCCGGCCGCCAAGAGTGCACCTGTATTCCCTGCCGAAAACAAAGCATCGGCTTCCTTGTTTTTGACGGCCTGAGCAGCCAAAACCATGGACGCTTGTTTTTTTCTGCGGATTGCCTTGACGGGTTCATCATCGCTGTCGATCTTTTCAGTCGTGTGAACGATTTTGATTTTCCCGCCATCGGTATATTGGTCTCCTAAAGCTTTGCGTATTTTGGCTTCGTCACCGAAAAGCAAAAACTCTAAATCATTAAATTCTTTTGCAGCCATTAAAATGCCCTCTACTATTGCTTGGGGCGCAAAATCTCCACCCATCGCATCGACAGCAATCTTCATAGATGTTATACCTCACTTTTGTTAGTTTCACTGTAATCTCTTTAACTTTTCCTTTTCGCGTTCGACTGCTTCCCGCAAACTTTCGTAGTCCGGATTGTTTGCAAAGTCTTGTTCGCGTGTGATTTGGATGGCGTCATTGTGGGCAATATCCAGGATGACGGCATCCCGCACGATGTCCCCAGATTTGAAATCGGGCAAACCGGACTGTTTGTTGCCGAAAAGATCGCCGGGCCCACGCAATTCCAAATCCCGTTGGCTCAGATAAAAACCGTCAGTCGACTCCACCATGATGCGCATGCGTTCCTTGCCGTTATCGGTTTTCGGATCGGCAAGCAGGACACAATAGGACTCTTTATCCCCCCGTCCAACGCGCCCGCGCAGTTGATGAAGCTGGGAAAGCCCGAACCGATCGGCATCCTGGATTACCATCACCGTTGCATTTGGCACGTTCAAGCCGACTTCGATGACTGTCGTTGATACGAGAATCTGCAGCTCGTTGTTTTGGAAGCGCCGCATAATTTGATCTTTTTCGTCAGACTTCAGACGGCCATGCAACAGACCGATCTGATATTTGCCTTTGTAATAGGCCGTCACAGCTCGATGCACATCTTCCGCATTCTTGACATCCAGCGATTCGGATTTCTCGATCAGAGGTGTGATGATGTACGCCTGTTGTCCATTATCCATCTGTTTCCGGATGAACTCAAGTACATTTTCGATCTTGTCCGATTTATTCCAGATCGTTTTGATCGGTTTTCTGCCGTCAGGCATCTGGTCAAGCACCGAAACATCCATTTCGCCCATCGTGGTTATCGCCAACGTCCTTGGGATCGGCGTGGCAGTCATATACAAAACATTCGGGTTGTTGCCTTTTTCGTTCAGTTTGTGCCTTTGCTGCACGCCGAAACGATGCTGCTCATCGGTGATGACCAAACCAAGGTCGGAAAACAAGACATCCTCTTGGATCAGGGCGTGCGTCCCGATGAGGATATGTAAGTCCCCTTCCGCAAGCCTGCGCAACAATTCTTTGCGTTCCTTTGTCTTTGTGCTGCCGGTAAGCAAGGCAACAGAAACATCGGTGTACTCGAACAGGCTCTGCAGGGTGCGGTAATGCTGTTCCGCCAAAATCTCGGTTGGCACCATAAAAGCCCCCTGATACCCGCCCAGAACGGTAGCGACCAGAGCGATCACCGCAACGATCGTCTTCCCGCTGCCGACGTCCCCCTGCAACAGCCGGTTCATTTCATAGGGTTTGCGCAGATCCCGGCATATTTCGTTGACGACCTTCTTTTGCCCATCCGTAAGTTCGAACGGCAAAGTCGCTATGAATCCCTTGAGCTTGTCCACGTCATAAAGGATCGGAATGCCTCGGTTATTCGTTTTGCGGCTCCGCTGCAGCATCTGCAGGCGCACTTGGTAAAGGAAAAACTCTTGATAGATGATTTGCCGTCTCGCTTGCTCGGATTCTTCATCATTTTTGGGAAAGTGCATCGCCCGGATGGCTTCCCTGTGGGTCATCAGGTGATAAGTCTGCTGCAAATGCTGCGGAAGTATCTCGGGAATGACCGAGGAATAAAGTTCGATCGCCTGTTTGATCAGATTCAGGACGGTCTGCTGCTTGATCGTCTTATTGACGTGATAAATGGCGGCATAATCATCCTGTCCGTTCGAACTGCCGAGGATCTTCATCCCAGCCAAAGATTGGCGTGCGCGTTCCCATTTACCGAAGATCGCAACCTCATCCTCAAGCTGGATTTTTTGTTTCAGGTAAGGCTGATTGAAGAAGGTTACCGAAATGATGGCATCTTCGATGGCTAATTTGAATGATAACCTGCTTTTTTTAAAACCGTAATGGTGTACGACCGGAGCCGTCACGACTTGTCCTTTCAGCGTCACTTTGTCCGAATCCTCGATTTCGTCCAATGTTTTGACTTTTATGTCCTCATACCGGAAAGGAAAATGTGTGATCAGATCATAGATCGTATCGATGCCCAACGAATGCAGCGCCTCAACCCTCTTCGGTCCTACATGGGGCAATTCCCCGACTGGATCATAAATATCCAATTGCTTGTTGTCTTCCGCTTCCATCCGTTCGCCTCCTTTCTTCCGGGAGCAGGACAGTTTCTTTGACCAACCGTTTTTGAAAAAGAAAAGCCGAACAGAGAAACTCGTTCAGCTTTTTCAGATTATTCTACAGAAAGAAGATAACTGTATACCGGTTGATTGCCTTCTTGCACTTCCACTTCCAAAAAGTCATATTCCGCTTCGATGACCGCTGCAATCTCTTTGCTTTCTTTCTCATCGCTGTCTTCCCCGAAGATGATGGTGACGATTTCGCTATCATCCGTGATCATTTTTTTCAGGGTTGCTATCGTTGCGGCTTTTCTGTCCTTGTCGGCCGTCAGGATTTTCCCGTCGACGATTCCCATGAAGTCGTCCTTGGTGATGGCCAATCCATCTATGACTGTGTCGCGCACGGCATTCGTGATCTGCCCGCTGACAACATTTTCCAGTTCGGCAGTCATGTTGGCTTTATTGGTTTCCAAGTCTTCTGATTCATTGAAGGCAAGCATAGCTGTCAGACCTTGCGAGATCGTTTTTGAAGCCACTACTACAACATCCGCATCAGAAACTTCGGCAGCCTGATCTGCAGCCATGAAAATATTTTTATTGTTCGGCAAAATGATTGTTTTTTCGGCATTTGTACTTTCGATCGCCTTGAGGATATCTTCCGTGCTTGGGTTCATCGTTTGTCCGCCATTGATGATTGTGGTGACACCCATGCTCTTGAACAGGGCATGCACACCTTCGCCGGCAGCAACAGCTATCACGCCATAAGGAATTTTTTCAAGTTTTTTGGCAGGCGCATCGGCTTTTTCAAGGACTGCATCATGTTGCATGCGCATATTGTCCACTTTTATTTTCATCAGTGAGCCGAATTTTTGGCCGTAGTTCATGACTTCCCCTGGGTATTCGGTATGTACATGGACCTTCACGATTTCTTCGTCTGCTACGACCAATAAGGAATCTCCAAGTTCGTTCAGATGATTACGGAATGTGTCATAATCAAAAGTGTCCGTAACGGTTTCGCCTTCGCCTAATTTGACCATGATTTCTGTACAATAACCGAATTGAATATCTTCTGACGCAATTGCGTGCGAAACGTTATGATAATTTTCTTGGTGAGCGATTTCGGTGACATCCGCTTGTGAGACAACCTTTTCAGCTGACTTCACTTTTTCTCCGGTCAACGATTCCATAAATCCTTCGTAAATGTACACCAGCCCTTGTCCGCCACTGTCGACCACGCCTACTTCTTTCAGTATAGGCAACAGCTCGGGTGTCTTATCCAACGCAAGCTGCGCCACCTTGAGGACTGTTCCCATCAATTCGATGATGTCATCCGTATGTTCTGCTTTTTTCATACCGGCTTTTGCGGATTCGCGCGCAACCGTCAAAATGGTGCCTTCCACAGGTTTCATGACCGCTTTATAAGCTGTCTCGACGCCGTGGGAAAAGGCCTCCGCAAAATCAATTGTACTCAAAGTTTTTTTGCCTTCGATCGCTTTTGAAAATCCTCGGAATAGCTGAGATAAAATGACGCCTGAGTTCCCTCTCGCCCCCATCAATAAACCTTTAGCCAAGTCCGCTCCTAATTGATCAATTGTCGCAGCATTCGACAGCCTTACGCGTTCAGCTCCAGATGTGAATGATAGATTCATGTTTGTGCCTGTGTCTCCGTCCGGAACAGGGAACACATTCAAAGAATTCACATATTCTGCATTCTCGCTAAGGCGTTCGGCGCCGATTGCGACCATCGCCTTAAAGTCTTCCGCTGTTAATTCAGTTCTCTTCACCTTATAATCCTCCTTCACCATATAACAAATGGTGATCTGTAATCTTTAGTCCTTTAAAACTCTTACGCCTTGGACGAACACATTCACTGTATTTGCGGAAAATCCCAACATCATTTCAAGGTTGTACTTGACCTGCGTTTGCACATTCCGGCAAATTTCTGAAATTTTAGTGCCGTAGAGTACAATGATATAAACATCAACAGCAACTCCATTATCTTCTTGACGAATAACGACACCGCGTGAGTAGTTCTCTTTTTTCAATATTTCACTGATATTATCTCTGATTTGATTTTTGCTCGCCATGCCGACAACTCCATAATTATCTGTCGCGGCTCCGCCCACTACCGTAGCGATCACGTCGTTCGATAAGTCAACCATTCCATATTGTGTTTGGATTTTAACTGCCATTTATAATAGCCTCCTTAATGTATGCACACAATCGTAATTATAAATTATGATAGCATATTTTATACAAAAGAAATAACTTTTTGCGATTAAATTTCTCATTTACGGTCGATTTGCGGCAATTCTTATTGATTTCCCACTGTTTTCCAGTTTTCTTATCCAGCACTAGTGCCTTTTCAATGACAACATAGTACAGACATTTGATGATGACATCATTAAAAAAACAGCTGTCAAGTATTTTTCCTTTAAAACAGTTGCATTCACTTTTAAATTATGATAAATTAATCAAGTGTATGAATTGGAAAGAAGCTTTGCTTCTGTAACAGCAAAGGAGGAAAGAAAATGTCAAAAGAATGTTTCGTAACAGGACGTAAAAGCCGTTCAGGTAATAACCGTTCCCACGCTATGAACTACACAAAACGTACTTTCAAACCAAACTTACAAAAAGTTCGTATCTTAGTCGATGGAAAACCTAAAAAAGTTTGGGTTTCTGCTCGAGCTTTGAAATCTGGTAAAGTTGAAAGAGTATAAAAATATAGATGAGCCCGGGACCATGTCATGATTCCAGCTCATCTTTTTTTATTTCCCATCCTAAAATTAAGGAAAGTGGCCGCAATTGTTGTGGCCACTTTCCTTATTCGCGCTTATCAGAGCTTTGGATGACCGCCAATAGGCCAGATCCAAAAGAAAACGTCATCTCTGTGTCCTTGAATTCATTACTGACCAAAGCTATCGGGTACTCGTAATCTTTTCCGTTCAACGGATAGGCAACTCCAGTCAGCTTCAGTTCTTTGATCGGAGTCATGCCGATGAACGACAAGTATTTTTTCCCCTCTTCTTTCTTTAGCACATAATTACCCGGCAGATAAAATCGCAGCGTATTATGGCGGTCCATTAAACTGACCTTACCCGTCATCTGTTTCACAAGTGGATGGAATGCCAACCACAAATTACTCATCAGATGGTCCAGACGCCCTCCGAAAGCTCCCAAAAGAATGATTTCCTCCGGATTGAACATTTCAATCGCATAAGCAATAGCCGCCTCAGTATCCGTCTCATCTTTTTGTGCCGGGAGTACACGGCAGACAAGACTTTTCTTTTTGATATCTTCCATTTCTGAAGGGGTGACAGAATCAAAATCACCGATTGCCGCATCAAAATGCGGGAGCAGTTCGGCAAGCTTCAAAGCTCCGCGGTCTGCGCCCACCATCCGATGACTTGTCGCATAACGGCGGACCAAAGCTGCGACATCCGTCAGGTCACCACCGACCACGATCACAACTTTCTCAGACTGCATTGTGGCAGGCATCCTTCAGTCTACTGATGGCAGCGGATGGATTTTCATCGTCATAGATGTAAGAACCCGCTACGAATACATCAGCCCCTGCTTTGATGCATTTGACGATCGTCTCGTGGGTAATCCCGCCGTCGACTTCGATTTCGTAATGATAGCCATGTTTTTCGCGCAAGGTAGCTAACTCTTCAATTTTACCCAAGGTGCTTTCGATGAAGCTTTGGCCACCGAAGCCCGGGTTGACGGTCATGACGAGCACCATATCAACATCGCCCAAAACGGGTTTTATGACTTCTACGCTTGTTCCCGGATTGATGACGACACCAGCTGCTATATTTTCATTTTTGATCATCTGGATTGCGCCATGGATATGGTCAGTAGCTTCCACGTGGATCGTTATGATATCGGCACCGGCTCTGGCGAAAGCCGGTATCAATTTTTCAGGTGTACTCACCATCAAATGACAATCCAACGGTAATTTTGTATGCGGTCGGATTGCCTGTACAATATTTGGACCCAAAGTTAAGTTGGCGACAAATTGACCGTCCATTGCATCAATATGAATGTAATCGGCACCCGCTTGTTCGACTAACTTGACATCTCTTTCTAAATTCGCAAAATCAGCACTTAATATGGATGGAGCAATTTTCATGTTCACACGCACCTTATCTCTTATTTTTTTTTATGTACATCGGTTTGCGGCCTACAATTTCCTCATGGAACTGCAGATAGTGTTCGTATCTGTACGGAGCCACTTCTCCGGATGCAACAGCCTCTTTCACCCGGCAATTCGGCTCGTTGATGTGCATGCAGCCGGCGAATCGACATTGATCGCGCAGCGCTTCAAAGTCCGGGAAAAAAGAAGGCAGATCGACCGCTTCAATGTCGATCAAGTCGATTGTACTGAAACCAGGGGTATCGGCAATCAGCGCTTCCCCAACCGGATGCAACTCGACATGCCGCGTCGTATGGCGGCCCCTGCCCAAAGCGGTCGAGATTTCACCTGTCAACAAATCCAATTCGGGCATCAGTTGGTTCAACAAAGTTGATTTCCCGGCGCCTGATTGGCCCATAAAAACAGCCATCCCTTTACCCATGGTCTGGACCAGTTCATCCAAAGAAGAAGATGCATCCGGATAATCCGATAGAATCATCGTATAGCCGATTGCTTCATAATAGGTTTTATACTGAAGCATGTCAGCTTTAGCCTTGTCGTCCAACAGATCTATTTTTGTAACGTAGATGATGGGAATGATGTTATTTGCTTCCAGGTAAACCAAGAAACGATCCACCAAATAGGAAGAAAAATCGGGTTCGATCGCCGACATCACAATGACACCGCAATCGACATTCGCCACCGTCGGACGAACCAATTCATTTTTCCTGGGGTAGATATCCAACAGAACGCCCTCCGTTAAGTTGTCACTTTCGAAATCGACAAAATCCCCAATAAGCGGAGCCATGTTTTTTACGCGGAAGTTTCCTCTCCCTCTCGTCTGATACGTTTGACCATCCACATACACATAATAAAATCCGCTTATTGCTTTCCTGACTTGTCCTTTTTGCAAATCGACAACGCCTCCTAGTTTGATTCTTTCTCTCTATTCTACACTGTTCTACAAAAAAATGACAAACCATTTTGATGTTTGTCATTTTTTGTAACCTATACAATTCTATTGCGTCAATTCAGAAGCTTCGCTGATGACTTCGCCATCTCTTTCGATCCGGTAGGAAGCGGAGCTGCCTTCCAGAATGCGGAAGTTTAATGTCACAACTTCATCTGCTGAAATATCGAACTCACGGAATACGTCACTGAGTGTATGATCTTCATCCTGCACATAAATGACTATATGGTTCGGCTCGTTGGAAGTACTGCTGACATTCGCATTGCTGTTGGCATTTTCACTACCTTGACCATTGTTGCTCTCAGAAGCGGATTCCGATACGGCTGCCGCGAGATAAGGAATCGTAATGGTACGGCTGAAGGAAACCACTTTCGGCTCTTCAGGGCCTCTCGAAATCACCACACTCAAGGCATCACCGGATACAAACGCGGATCCGCTGGCAAGACTTTGGCTTACAACCAAGCCTGCTGCAACCGTACTTGAGTAAGCTTCCGTGATCGTCAACGAAAGCCCGTATTGCCCTGCATAATCCTCGACGCTTTTTCTCGTGTATCCCGATAAATCGCGCATCGTATAGGACTCATTTCCGTCGCTCACCAGAAATGACAGCGTCGTTTCGCTAGGTTTTACCTCCGTGCCAGGCTCAATGTTTTGGCTGATGATATTGCCTTCTGCTACTTCGCTGCTGAATTCATGCGTCCTTTCGATTGTGAAGCCTTCTTTACGCAAGTCTTCGAATACACGTTCATATTCTTGGCCCTCATAGTCGAGCAGTGTGAACAATTCCTCTCCCAGACTGATGATAAGGTCGATTTCATCTCCGGCTGCAACGGAGGAACCGATTTTTGGTGATGTTTCAATGACAGCATCTTCTTCTATTTCATCGCTGTATTCTTCCGTTATATTTCCTAATACCAACCCGACATCTTCCAAAGCAAGGCGTGCGCTAGCTTGGTCCATATTGGACACATCCGGCACAGTCACGGCATCTGCTTCCTGGTTATTGTAAAAGAAAAGGAAAAAACTGCCAATCAGGCCCAAGAGGAACACCGTAATAAGAAAAAATAGCCACTTCTTTCGTTTTTTCTTGCCTCCAGCTGCCTCTCGCCCTGGCTCGAATTCGTGGATTGCTTCAGCTTTCACACTCTGTGGTGGCGAAATGATCGTTTTTTCGATATCCGCTTTAGCCACTGCTTCAGCGGATAAAGGCGTAAGCACTTTGGTTTCCTGTAACAGCGATACCGGCATAAAAGGTGCTTCATTTCTACGCTCCTCGCTCAAACAGGTATCAAGGTCCGCCATCATTTCTTCACAAGTTGCGTAACGATCGAGCGGTTCTTTGGCTGTGGCCTTCAGGATAACATTTTCAAGGCTCTGCGGTATTTCCGGATGACTTTCCCTGATGGATGGCATCGGTTCTTGAAAATGCTTCAGAGCGACACTGACAGCCGACTCTCCATCGAAAGGGACTGATCCGCTGAGCAATTCATACAACACCACGCCCAAAGCGTATATGTCCGATTTGGAAGTGGCCATACTGCCTCTGGCCTGCTCCGGGGACAAGTAATGAACGGATCCCAACAGCGTATTCGTCTGAGTGATTGATGTTTCCGACAACGCGACTGCAATACCAAAATCAGTAATTTTGATGCGATCCTGATTATCGATCAGAATATTTTGTGGCTTGATGTCCCTGTGAATAATCCGATTTTTATGTGCCAACGCCACAGCCGACAAAACTTGGTGCATGATATGGATCGCTTTTTCCGGCAAAACACGTCCTTGGATGTCGATGTATTTTTTCAGATCCGTGCCATCGATAAATTCCATCACGATGTACTGCAATTCATCTTCTTCATCTACGTCATATACACCTACAATATTCGGATGAATCAATTGCGTGGCCGAGAGAGCTTCACGCTGGAAACGACGTAGAGCGTCCGTGTTGTTACGGAAGTCAAATCGCAACACTTTGATGGCTACTGGCCGATCCAGAATCAGATCGTGTCCCAGATAAACGTTCGCCATCCCACCGCTTCCGATATGCCTGACAATTTTGTAGCGGCCGCCTAATTTCTTTCCTGCCTCCACAACGGTTCCCCCTCTCTATCCGTAAAATCAGCCAAAAGCACTGTGATGTTGTCCAGGCCGCCAGCAGCATTCGCTTTATCGACCAAGGAAAGGACTTTTTCTTCAAGAGGAAGCCATTCCTTCAGCATTTGGGCGATCTCTTCATCATTCATCATGTTGGTCAGTCCATCGGAACATAGCAATAACAGGTCCCCCTGCACAAGCGGCATGGCGATGATATCGATATCCAGTTTTTTGGAAACACCCAAGGAGCGGGTCAAAATGTTCTTTCTTGGATGGTGCTGCGCTTCTTCCGGGGTTATTTCACCTGACTTGATGAACTCATTCACCAAAGAATGGTCTTCTGTAATTTGGCGGAGTTTATAATTTCTGTAGACATAAGCCCGGCTATCCCCGATATTAGCAAAAACGATTTCCTTGCCTACGATGGCTGCGGCTACCAAAGTCGTTCCCATCCCGTCCAGATCGCTGTAATCCAATGATTTCTGAAAAACCAGATCATTGACGCGCTGAATATTGGCGATCAGCCAACGGGACAAGTCTTCGCTGTTCGTGAAACGGGATCCTTTCCAGGCGGCCCCCAGATGGGATACTCCCATTTCACTAGCGACGTCACCAGCCTTATGGCCACCCATGCCGTCACATACGATCATGAGTGGCTGTTGGGCCTCATTCACGAAATAACTCACATAATCTTGATTGATTGCTCTATTTTGGCCTCTATCACTTTTGAAGGCTATCTGCATTCTTTCCCCTCAATTCTTTCTTATCGTTTACCTTTTAACCATACAGCTGATGAAAAATCCATCAGTTCCATAATCATGCGGATAAATCTGCACAAATCCTTCAGGTGTGAAAGATTTTTTGTCCAAATAATCGGAGAGTATCGGGACGATTGCAAACTCAGCATGATGTTCAATGAATGTCTGGACGGTCATTTGATTCTCTTCTTTAGTTAGTGTACATGTACTGTATACCAAACGTCCACCTTTTTTTAGCAACGGACTGACGGAGTCCAGGATCCGAAGTTGTTCTTGATGCAAGTCCAAAAAGTCCTGTGCATTTTTCACATATTTGATTTCCGGTTTCCTGCGCATCAATCCCAACCCCGAACAGGGCGCATCGACATAGATGACATCAAAAGATGCAGGCGCAAAGGCTTTACCTGCTTCTTTCGCATCCAACACCCGGGTTTCGATGCGATCGGACACATGCAGACGCTCGGCATTTTGGTTGATCAAGCTTATCTTATGCTCATACATATCCAAAGCGATGACTTTGCCGTTTTCCGAAGCCGAGAGGTAACTGGCCATGTGCGTCGTTTTTCCACCCGGTGCGGCACAGCTGTCCAAAACCAGAAAATCCTTTTCCAGTTCCCCGACCGGTGCGACCAATTGGCTAGATTCATCCTGAATCGTAAGCATGCCGTCTTTGAATAGCGGGGAGTCAACGATTTTCCCACCGTGGATCCGGATGCCCACAGGAGAAACAGGACTCGCGACCACATCATAACCTTCCGCTTTGAGCAGTCCTATAGCCTCTTCCCGTGAGATTTCATTTGACTGCAACCTGAGTGAGACAAACGGATCCTCCAATAAGGAGAACGCCATCTTTTCGGTTTCCTCGATACCGATCCTTTCGATGAAATAAGCGACGAGCCATTTCGGCATGCTGGCCCCTACGCTGATGCGCTTCTTGGCGTTGCTGATTGTTTTCCAGTCGCGAAGCCCATTGCGTTGCACATTCCGCAGCACGCCGTTCACATAACTGGCGATGCCGGCATGGCCCTTAACTTTCGCTATTTCTACGGCATCGAAAAGGACAGCGTGATCCGGAATCTTCGTCAAATAGACCATTTGATAGGCGGAGACACGCAGTAAGTTGTTGAGCCAAGAAAGCTGTTTTTTGGGATCTTTGATGTATGACGAAAGACCATAATCCAAGGTCATTTTCCGCTGGATGACGCCGTAGACAATCTCGGTCAACAGGCCGGCATCCTTAGGCGACAACTTTTCGGATAGAATGACTTTATTCAGCAGAAGATTGGAATACGCACCCTCATTCTCCACGCTCTCCAATATATCGACAGCCAGGTAACGGACTGTGTCTTTGATTTTATTTTTCAGTTTATTGTCCATCCGTTTCAAACCTTGTGCCTTCATGAATTTCGCAAGCGCTGCCCCGCAGGTAGTCTGCCGCTGACATGCGTTTTTTCCCGGCAGGTTGGAGTTCCGTCATTTTGAAGACGGTGCCTTCCCCACATGCCACATAGAGAGCTTCCTTGTCTGTTGCGAATACTGTTCCCGAGTCATGGGTCGTACTATTTTCGACAGCTTGTCCAGCCCATACTTTGATCCTTTGCCCATCCAAAAGCGTATGCGCCACTGGCCACGGACGCATGCCACGGACTTGGAAGGCCACTTGTGCAGCCGTTTTGGACCAATCGATGCGTTCCTCTTCGCGCTTGATGTTCGGCGAAAAAGTGGCTGCGGATTCATCCTGCTCTTGCGGCACGAGATTGCCTTGGAAAAAATCAGGTAACATTTCGATCAAAAGATTCTTGCCGAGTTCGCTCAACTTCAAAAACATCGTCCCGACATCATCCTGCTCGGTGATGGGGATGGCTCTCTGCGCCAACACAGCCCCTGCATCCATTTTCTTCTCCATGTACATGATGGAGACTCCGGTCTCTATTTCCCCGTTGATGATGGCGTAATGGACCGGTGCGCCGCCGCGATATTTCGGCAATAAAGAAGCATGCACATTGATGGAGCGGAAACGCGGAGCGTTCAGCAGTTTGACCGGGAGAAACTGCCCATAAGCCGCCGTCACAATCAGGTCAGGATTCAAGGCAATCAGCTCTTCCATTTCTGGCGAGCCAGAAATTTTTTCTGGCTGATAAACCGGAAGGCCATGCTTCAGCGCGGCTTCCTTCACCGGAGACGGTGTCAATATTTTCTTTCTGCCTACCGGGCGGTCCGGTTGTGTGACAACTGCGATCACATCATACTCATGCTGCAATAAGGCCTCTAAAATGGGCACTGAAAATTCCGGGGTGCCCATAAAAATGATTTTTTCCATTTGTATACCTCCTAGAAGAAATTGACCGGCTCTGAATCGATCGAAATATAGAGACCGCGTGCATTTTCTTTTTGTGACTCATCCAAAATCTGTTTCAATGCCGGATGTAGTTTAGTTTCCTGTTTATATTTCACTAATATCTGAAAATAATACCGATTGTTCACTCGCGCGATCGATCTCTTTGATGGCCCAAGCATGATCGTGTCAGGCTCAAGTTTTTTTTGAAGGATCTCATGGATTTCATAAATTTTCTTCTGCGCTTTCTTTTCGTCGGGGTTGCTGACAGTTATGAGCGCCGTATAAAAATACGGTGGATACCCTGCTTTATGACGAAGCGACATCTCAGTACGGTAAAAGCCTTCGTAGTTGTGCTGTTGGGCAAACAGAATGGCGTAATGATCCGGATTAAACGACTGTACGATTACTTCCCCGGACAATTCGGCGCGGCCCGCACGACCGCTGACTTGAGTCAACAGTTGGAACGTCCTTTCCGAAGACCGGAAATCAGGTAATCCTAATGAAGTATCCGCGTTGATGACACCAACCAACGTGATGTTCGGAAAGTCCAATCCTTTCGCAATCATCTGCGTACCCAGCAGGATGTCGGCCTCGCCTCTCCCGAAAGCCGAGAGGATAGCCTCATGGCCGCCTTTCTTGCGGGTGGTGTCCACATCCATGCGCAAAATGCGCGCCTCCGGAAAGAGCGTCTGCAGTTCTTCCTCGATTTTCTGGGTTCCTGTTCCGTAATAACGAAAATTGTGGCCTTTGCATTTCGGACAGGTGTTGGGGATTGCTTCTTCGTGGCCGCAGTAATGGCATTTCATCGTTTTGCTGTCCATATGCAAAGTCAGACTGATGTCACAATTCGGGCACTCAAGGACAAAGCCGCAATCCCGGCACATGATGAAAGAGGAATAACCTCTTTTGTTCAGCATCAGCACAATCTGCTGTTTTTTCTGTAGCCGATCCGTAATCTTTTCCTGCAGCAGCATGGAAAAGCTGCTGCGGTTGTTCGCTTTGAACTCATCACGCATATCGACAATTTCGACTTGAGGCAATGCGCGTTGGTTGAAACGCCCTCTCAATTCGACCAAGGTGTATACCTTTTTTTGTGCCCTGGCCCGCGACTCTAATGAAGGCGTCGCACTACCCAGAACAACCGGACAACGGTTATGCTGCCCACGCCAAATCGCTACATTCCGGGCATGGTACTTCGGGTTTTCGTCCTGTTTGTAGGTGCTCTCGTGTTCCTCGTCCATAATGATGATGCCAAGATTCTGAACCGGGGCGAAAATGGAAGAACGCGCGCCGACAACGACATCGGCATCACCGCGGTGAATTTTGCGCCACTCATCGTACTTCTCTCCCGATGACAACGCACTGTGCATCACGGCCACGCGGTTTCCGAAGCGGCTCTTGAAATGGTTGACCATCTGCGGAGTCAAAGCAATTTCGGGCACAAGCATCAGGGCCGTCTTGCCTTGGTTGATCACTTCAGCAATCAGTTGAAGATAGACTTCGGTCTTACCGCTTCCCGTAACGCCTTGCAACAAAAAAACTTCGTGCCGTTCTTCTCTGATGCTGGCAGCCATCATCCGGAAAGCTGCCGTTTGTTCATCGGATAGGGGCAACGCTCCCGTTTGCTTGAACTGTCTATCCTTAAAGGGATCCCGGAGAATTTCCCGGTCCGCTGATTTAAGCCACCCCTTTTCCACTCCTGTCCGGATCGTGCTTGGCCCGATATCGAATTGTTCCTTGTATTCTTTCGATGTCAGCGGAGTTCCGTTCATGGACATGATTGCCGCCAACAGGGCTTGCTGTTGCTTGGCTGATTTTTTCAGGCTGTGGTATGCATCTTCCAGACTGCCCATTTCCAGATCGGAATAATAAACCTGCACCGTTTTTGCCTTCGCCTGGTTTTTGAGGATGTAATTGACTTCAATCTTCCCGGCTCGCTTCAATTCGATCAGTTGCGGCAAAATGCCGCGGTCAACGGCATCTTCCCAACTCATTTTGCTTTTCCCTTGAAAAAGTCCGTAGAAAGTCTCCTCGTCCAATTCATCGACAACCTCAATTTCTTTTTCGTACTTCGCCTTCATCAAAGGCGGCAACATCGTCTGGTAACAATGGATCCGATAGGCATAAACGGTTTCCGCCATTTCCTCGCCCAACAGCAGCAACTCTTCGGTCAATGCCGGCTCGATATCCAATGGTTGGATGATTTCTTTCAGTTCCCCTTCAAAATCGGTGTGATCAGAAATTTCCGTTATGAACCCTTGGATGACGCGAGTGTTGAAAGGCACTTCAACGCGCATCCCTTTGCCCAACTTTTGTTCCATAGCAGGAGGGATCGCATAATCAAAGGGACGATTGGTCTGCATGGCAGGTATATCCACAATCACTTTTGCAATTTGCACGTAAAACCCTCCCATTCCTTTTTCTAACCACTATCTTACTAAATTATACCGATAAAGTCTTCTCGGATTTTTTCGGCATCAAAAAAATAAAACTACTGATTTTGAAGTTCAAAAACAGTAGTCTTTTTTCATTCCTATTCGGTTATCTTTCAGGGATGATGGAATTCGGATCGATTTCCAACTCGCCGGCAACTACTTCTTCCAGCGCACGTCCGACATTCTTGTATGACTGGTAATGATCCAATAAAGGTTCTGAGCGACCATGCAATTCATGCGCTCTTTTGCTTGAAAGAATGACCATTGAATATTTTGAATCCACTTGCTCCAACAATTTATCGATCGAAGGATATAACATCATATTATTTTACTCCCTTTCATCCGCACAGATGGTATCCAGAATCCGTGAGACTTTCAAGTGTTCGCTTTGGATGATGCCAAGCACTTTCTGGACCGCGTTCTCTACTGTGTCGTTTTCTACCGCATAATCATAATACCGCATCAAACTGAGCTCTTCAATAGCCTTTTCCATTCTTTGTTTGATGATCGGCGATTCATCCGTACCGCGATTTACGATCCGTGACTCCAATTCCGTCATATCAGGAGGCGTCAAGAAGATGAATATCCCTTCCGGCATCCGTTCCTTCACTTGCATGGCGCCTTGAACTTCGATCTCCAGAAAAATATCTTTTCCTGTGTCCAATGTTCTTCTTACATAGTCGATTGGCGTACCATAGTAATTCCCCACATACTCGGTATATTCCAACAGTTCATTATCGGCGATCATTCTCTCGAATTCTTCTCTTTCCTTGAAGAAGTAATCTTTGCCATCCACTTCCCCTTCACGCGCTTTGCGGGTCGTAGCGGAAATCGAATAGATGAACTCCCGTTCACCACGAGAAAAAATTGCTTGTCTCACAGTCCCTTTGCCTACTCCCGAAGGTCCGGATAAGACAATCAACAATCCTTTTTCTGTCATTTAATGCCCACCATCCAATTATATTATTATAGCATCGTACAGCCTAATGCGGCGTTCTGTTTATTATTTCATAGTTTAACACAATTTCATCAAGGTTAAAACCTTTACCGGAGTCTTCCGCCAACATTTTATTAGTTATCGTTTTCAGCAGCTGCTCCGCTGAATCGGATACGGTTACCCTGTTGGATGGCCTTAAAGACAAAAGAACAAGACAAGGATATCCCTGTCTTGTTCTTTCTTCATCATGAAACACCCATGTCCTTGACTTTCATCATACGGACGATATTTGAACGCTCATTCTCTTCAAGTTTCATCTGAATATAGCGGATCGTCTCCTGCAACTGCGGAATCATATTGTATTCCAATGCATTTACACGCCTTCTTGTCTTTTCTATTTCATCGGCCAGAAGTTGGCATGTTTTTTCTATTTCCGTCAACTTGAGCAATTTTGGAAGGATTTTTTCGATCTTTTGGATCGCATCATCCAATTCTGCATTCGAGTTCACGTATCCGTATTGCAAATCCGAAGATTTATCATCCTCATCGATAATCGAAAAATTCATCTGAGGGACAACAACGCTCATGATGTTATTCTCTTGGATATCCAACTCTACCGCCGTACCGGGTACCGCAAACAACTCTTCGATGAAGGCTTCATTCAGCAGCGACTTCGCTACCACGAAAGAACGCATCGAAGCAGTCAATTCCTTTTCGACTTCATCCCTCAGGAGGTTGTTTTCGCGGATCAGGTTGATGAATTGACGCATCAGTTCATCTTGTTTGTCCTTCAGCAGTTTATGGCCGCGTGTGGAAAGCACCAGACGCGATTTCAAATTGGACAGTTCCATCCGGGTAGGCTTTACATTCAATCTAGCCATGGACGATCACTCTCCCTTCGGCATAAACTCATCGATCATATCGCTCTTGATTCTCTTAAGTTCCGTCACCGGCAGGATGGACAACAGTTCCCAACCCAAAGCCAATGTCTCTTCGATTGAACGGTTCGTATAGAAACCTTGACTGATGTATTCTTCTTCAAAACGCTTCGTGAACTGAACATACAGTTTATCGGTCTTGGACAATGCTGATTCCCCTAGGATGACAGCCAATTCTTTAGCCTGTTTTCCTTTTGCGTACGCCGCAAACAATTGGTTCATCGTCGGTGCATGGTCTTTTCTTGTCTTGCCTTCTCCGGTACCCTTATCTTTCAGACGGGAAAGCGACGGCAACACATTGATCGGCGGTTTGATGCCGGAATTGTTCAATTCTCGGGAAAGAATGATTTGGCCCTCTGTGATATAACCGGTCAAATCCGGGATCGGATGGGTAATATCATCCTCTGGCATGGAAAGGATCGGGATCTGTGTAACCGAACCTTTTTTGCCGATAAGACGACCCGCGCGCTCGTACAAAGTGGATAGGTTCGTGTACAAGTAACCAGGATAACCACGTCGACCGGGAACTTCACGACGGGCTGCCGAAATCTCACGCAAAGCCTCGCAGTAATTGGTCATGTCCGTCATGATGACCAGGACATGCATATCCTTCTCGTAAGCCAAGTATTCAGCGACCGTCAAAGCCATTTTAGGAGTGGCAATACGTTCGATGGCCGGATCGTTCGCCAAGTTGATGAACATTACAGAACGGTCGATGGCGCCGGTTTTGCGGAAATCCTCCATGAAGTATTCCTTTTCTTCAAAAGTGATTCCCATGGCTGCAAACACAACCGCAAATTTTTCATCGCTGTTCAATACAGTCGCTTGACGGGCGATCTGTGCCGCCAACTCCTTATGGGGCAAACCTGACCCGGAGAATACAGGAAGTTTCTGTCCTCTTACGAGCGTGTTCAGATGGTCGATGGCAGAAATGCCAGTCTGGATAAACTCATCCGGATAGTCACGGGCCACCGGATTGATTGCCTGTCCGTTAACATCCAAACTTGCTTCCGGGATGATTTCCGGTCCTCCGTCTATCGGATTTCCCATACCATCGAATACTCGTCCGACCATGTCTTCAGACACCCCAATGGAAAGGGGTTTTCCACGGAAGCGGACTTTGGTATCTTTGATGTTGATCCCGCTTGGGCCTTCAAAGATCTGCACCATCGCTTTGTCCTTGCTGACTTCCAATACTTGACCATGGCGGATTTCGCCGGTCTGCATCTGGATTTCAACCAATTCGTCAAACTTGACGCCTTCGACTTGCTCTACTGCCATCAATGGACCCACAACTTCAGTAACTGTTTTATATTCCTTAAGCATGATGCGTCATCCCTCCTTCCGCAACAATCTCATGTAATCTTTTCTTCATGTCTGCTTTGATGTTTTCCATTTCAGCAAGCTCTTCTTCTCTGATATATTTGCTTCTTGCGATCCGGTCACGCAGATCAACGGTACCTTCAATAATTTCGTTGAAATAAGCGCCCAAACGCATCGCTTCACGAGCTTCGGTTTCGAAACTCAAAATCAGTTCAAGCATCGCCAATTGCTTTTCACGGGATGTATAAGTATCCACGTCATCGAAAGCGTTTTGCTGCAAGTAATCCTCACGCAACGATTCCGCAATAGCCATGGTCATGCGGTCTTTTTCGGACAATGATTCGATACCGACCAAGCGGACGATCTCTTCCAGTTCCGATTCTTCCTGCAGGAGGTTCATCGCATGCTGGACCATCTCAGACCATTTTGTCTGTAAGGCATTGTTCAGATATTCCCCTACTTCGGTATTGTAAAGAGAATAGGAAGTCAACCAGTTCATGGATGGGAAATGCCTTTTTTGTGCCAAAGTGGCATCCAACGCCCAGAAAACTTTAACAACACGCAAGGTGTTTTGCGTTACTGGTTCAGAGATGTCACCCCCAGGAGGGGATACAGCTCCAATGGCCGTAATGCTTCCTTCACGGTCTTCTGAGCCTAAAGCCAACACTCGGCCTGCACGTTCATAATACTCCGCCACACGGCTTCCTAGATAGGCTGGATAACCTTCGTCACCAGGCATCTCTTCAAGACGTCCTGACATCTCACGCAAAGCTTCTGCCCAACGGGATGTTGAATCCGCCATTATCGCAACGCTGTAACCCATGTCACGGAAATATTCCGCAATCGTTATCCCAGTGTAGATGGATGCTTCACGCGCCGCAACCGGCATATTGGAAGTGTTCGCAATAAGGATTGTCCGCTCCATCAAGGATTCACCGGTGTTCGGATCGACCAATTCCGGAAATTCATTCAGAACATCCGTCATTTCGTTTCCGCGTTCGCCGCAACCTACATAGATTACGATATCCACATCACTGTATTTCGCAATCTGATGCTGCACGACAGTCTTTCCTGCTCCAAATGGACCCGGAACAGCAGCTGCTCCCCCTTTTGTGATCGGGAAGAATGTGTCGATGACACGTTGACCGGTAACCATCGGCGTGTGCGGGTTCATTTTTTGCTTGAACGGACGGCCACGACGGACCGGCCATCTTTGCATCAGAGTCAATTCTTTCAAGCCATTTTCCGTTTCGATGACATAGGCCGTATCTTCCAAGGTGTAGTTGCCGTCCTGGATGGCAGTCAACTTCCCTGAGATGCCATATGGAACCATGATGCGGTGCTCGATAACCTTGGTTTCTTGCACAGTACCGACAATATCGCCGGCTACGACATGATCACCGATTTTCTTTGTGGCTTTGAATTCCCAGACGTTTTCTCTCTTCAGTGAGGGGATATCGGTTCCGCGCACTAAAAAATTGCTTGCTGTTACATCACGGAACGTATCCAGGGGACGCTGAATCCCGTCGAACATTTGTGACAGGATTCCTGGCCCTAATTCGACAGACAAGGCCTCTCCCGTTGTGAGTACAGGTTCTCCAGGACCAATTCCGGAAGTTTCTTCATAAACTTGAATGGATGCGACATCATTTCGCATCTCGATGATTTCACCGATCAGTCCAAGATCGCCGACCCGGCAAATATCTTGGATGTTCGCTGCTTCCATTCCTTCCGCCATAACTAAAGGTCCGGAAACTTTTATTATCTTTCCATTTTTCAAAAAAGTCCCCTCCTAATTATAAAATATTTTGTCCAACTGCTTTTTCTACATTTTCCTGAATACGGTTCTTTCCGATGTTCAGCGACCCCTTATGGTTAGGGATCAGGATGATGGCGGGTTGGACTCTGTTATCATACCTACTGACTGTATCAGGTATTTCTTTAGCCATTTCTTCGGTCAAATAGATGATTCCGTAATTTTCGGCCGCCAAACGGTCGACTGTTTCGCGGGCGGTCTGCGCATTATGGCATGCAAATACATCAAACCCCAAAATCTTGAAAGGAAGGATGGAATCTTTATCTCCCACTACTGCAATATCATGAGCCATATACAGGTCGCATCCTTTCTCTCAAAATCGCTTCATCTATCTGGTTATCTTTTCCAATCAATATCAACCGGATATTCGTGACTTCTTTTTCCTTGGCAAAAAGGTAACCCAACAAAGGGACCGGGCCAAAAGGCTGGTACAATCCTTCCGCAACCAATTCATAAGTATACTCGTCCACAAGACTATCCAGCTTCTGAGTGTCCACCTCATCCGTTTTATCTGAAACCAGATGGAGCAGTTTCTCACCGTAAGGTTTGCTGAAGTAATGCTTCCGCATCACCGCACTGGCTCCATTGATCGATTCTTCGATCAGGTCACGCTTTGCAACAGAACCGGAACTGGATAAGACCGTATGCAGGAACGCACGTGGTTTGTTCTGCTTCAGACTTCTTACCAAGGTCGACAGATTGTAGAGGTCGATCATGCCGTCCACCATTTTGGTGATGCTTGGGTGTTGAATCTCATCGCTGATGGAACGCAGATGTTTGAAATAATAAGTATCCATATAGATCGTAGCGGCTTCAATCCGCTGTTCCTCTTCAAAGTCATGCAGAGCGTGTTGGACACCCTCCACCAAAACCGGATGTTCCTCGCTGCCTTCACCGGTTTCGACCAATTTCTTCAAACTAGCCAAAGAATATTTTCCGATAGGAATCAATAAATGTTCGAGCTCTTCACCTGAAAAGCGTTGTTTCAGCAACACCTTCAGATTATGGTAAGTATAGCGCAATGCAAACAGTTCAACGACTTCCTCAGCTGGCGTTGCCGTGAAGAATTCATGATAGATTTCCGCCAAATGCTCCATAAGGAACCCTTCGAAGTTCTTATTGGCCAAAACTTCTTTTTCATCAAACGCATAACCGGTGCCTTTCAGAACATCCAAAGCATCTTTTAAAGAATGGGCTTTTAGCATCCGATCGTAATCCGCTTCCGCCAACAGCTGCAATTCATAGGTGCGAAGTACCGTATTGACGCCTTTGTAGTCAATCTCTTGCATGATGCCCCTCCTTTACTGTTCTTCTTTGAATGCGATTACCGCTAATTTTGCTGAATATTCTTTCTTCACTTCTTCAATCAACTCATCGAAGCAGTAGTTGTAGTCGACGCCGCCCTCTTGAAGGATAAATCCAGCTCTGTTCGGCAGCGTCTCTTTTGCCACTTTCACAGCAGGGTAACTTTTCAGCAGCTTCTGCATCGATTCCCCTTGGAAATGCTCGATCGATTTTGCTCCCGGAACGATCGTATAAGCCGTTGAGCTGTCGAATCCGGAAAGTACACCTTGCACAAAGTTTGCGAACTGATTTTTATCCCAAGCGTACATCGTTTCCAGCGAACGCTTGAAGACTGATTTCAGAATTTGCTGTTTTTCCAACAATACCGCATTCCGCTCTTTGTTCTTCAATGTTTGACGTTCGCGATCGAAATCATTGGCGATTTTTTTCAGGACAGCTGCTTTGCGAGCTTTTTGCTGTTCAACTAATTTCAGTCTGCTTTCTTCTATCTTGGCGATAGAAACTTTTTCGGATTCTTCCAGTTTGCTTTGCCCTTTGGCTTGCGCTTGTTTCAGAATCTGTTCAGACAAGGATTGTAGGTCTTTCACGCGTTTTCATCTCCTCACTTTTTTCTTAAGCCCCCTGGAACTCAAGAAAATTAAGCGTTCAATACCAACAAGAATGATGTTACGAAACCAAGGATGGCATACGTTTCAACCATGGCGGAGTAGATGATCCCTTTTGTGTTCTGATCTTCTCTTTTTGCCAAAATTTGCATAGCTGCAGTCGAAACACGCCCTTGTGCAATACCTGAAGTCAATCCGGTGATTGCGATCGGCAAGCCGGCCATCAAGTAATACAACCCTTGTGAAACACTCATCTCTGGAGACATTTGCAGATAGATCAAGAAGCCGATAACGAATCCGTACAAACCTTGCGTACCTGGCAAAAGTTGCAGAATCAATGATTTACCGAATTTTTCAGGTTGCTCTTTCGTCAAGGCTGCTGCAGCTTCACCTGTCATACCCACACCTTTTGCGGAACCCGTACCTGCTAAACCTACTGCGATTGCGACGCCTAGAGCGGCGAACATCATGCCACCGCTATTTTCGATGAAATATTGTAACCATGTCATATTTTCCATTATTTAATTCCTCCCATTACTATGCTTTTTTTATTTTTTTAAATTGATATATTTTTCTTCCGTCTTCAAAGGATTCAATGCTTTGCCGCCGCCTTCATAGAACTTACCGAAAAATTCGACGAAAACCAAACGGGCTCCGTGCACGTACGCGCTCAGCATGGACAATCCGAAATTGATTGTGTGCAGCAGGACAAACAATACAGCACCGATTGTGATTCTGGCCCAAAACGGCAGAAAATTGATGATCATGTTGAAAGCAACCGCGATACTGCCGCCTGAAACCCCCAAAGCCATCAAACGCGTATAACTTACCATATCCCCGATATAACTGGTTATACCGTAAAGATTATACAAACCTGCTCCGACTCCCAAAGCTTTGTTTTCAGAGGCCATTGCAGTCGCCAGAACGATCGCCACCGCACTTGTGATGGCCATTGCAGCTCCCACCGTCACCAAAACTTGGCTCGGGAACAGCATCATTCCGAATAGGATAAAGATGATTCCGATAATGATCCCCAACCAGCCGATGCTGTCCGAAATGGCACCTAATGGATTTTTATCACGAAGCGACAAGAATGCTTTGATACCTAATCCGAACATAATCTGCACAACACCAAAGACTACAGAAATCAATAATATCGTGTTGGCATCCTTACTCGTTGACAACAGCGAAACCGGCAGTTCGATACCGAAAAAGGATCCGTACACCAATCCCCATAAAATCGATGGATAAGCTAAAATATGAAAGAATTTGATATTTTTGCGCAATCCTTTATCGATGTTCAGGAATTTCAATGCTAAAAAGGTTCCGATGAACAGCACCAATCCATACCCGACATCCGCTATCATCATACCGAAGAACAAAAGATAGAATGGCGTAAGCAAAGGTGTCGGATCGATTTCGTTGTATTTCGGCAAACTGTACATGGCAGTGACACTCTCGAAAGGAGTGACAATGCTGTTGTTCTTCAAAACTGTCGGAATGTCGGATAGATCCGATTCTTCTGCGTCATCCACCAGCAAAGCGTATTCATCTCCAGACGCCGTATCGGTTAAAGTACGTTTTATTTCCTCTACTTTATCCTCCTCGAGCCATCCTTGGATAACGAAAAGATGCTTCTCATTCACCAACAACTGTTGACTCTTTTCCCGTTGCAGTTTTGCGTAATAATATTCGGACAGTAGCATCAACCGCCACTCCTCAGCTTTCATACCGGAAAGATCATTCATCAGCTGTTTTTGCTCTTCACGGTTTCTCTTGATCAATTCCTGAACTTCAACCAAAGCCTCTGCTGGCGGCAACTCATAATTATAGAGCAACACTTGAAAGTGATTGCTGTCCAATAACTCTTTCACATCCGCTTCAATGATCGGATCATAAAAAATCGCGGCACCATATGATTCTTTATTTTGGAATATTTCTTCCGTGTAAACCAACAGGCTGGAAGTGACATTCTCAATATAATCATTGCTGAGCGTTTGAGGGATTGTCCCGACTTTGACGGAAATATGATCAAACGCTTCTGCGTTTTTAGGATTGAATGATAACTTTTTCCACTGGATCAAGAAGTTTTCCTGTTCATACAAATCTTTTCTTGTGTCTTCGAGTTCTTTAAGCCGATTCTTCAGAGACAACACCGCCGTCACCCGATCATCCTCCGAAAATTCTGAGGTTGCTTTCTTCAGCTCTTCCAAAGACATGGACTGTTTAGGTGCCGTATATCTTTTCAGCAAGGCCTCTTTTTTTAAATAAGGCTGCAGGAAAGAGAGGGCGTCCGTGACATTTTCCAGATAGCCTTCGGTCTTCTTGATGCTTTGTTCAATTGACTCTCGTTCTTTAGGCGATAAGGATTGTAAATTTTCTTTTGCAGCAGGCAAATCGATGACTTCTAAGCTTTGCAATGTCTGGATAGCCGTCAATAACTGCTCTTTTTTTTCGTGAAAAGAAATGAGAGTAACTTTTTTCATTTTAGCGATTGCCATATTTCCTCATCACCTCCCCAATTACGGCATTCACAAGTTCTTCTTCTTTCGCTTTAAACCGAGTTTGCAACTTCTCGATTTCCGATTTTTCACTTTCTGCGGAAGCGTTCTTAAGAATTGCCAGTTGTTCTGATTTTTTCGCAAGTTCTTCGGATTGAAAAGTAGCTAATTCCTTTTCGATATTCCTTTTCATTTCGCCTATTTTATCTTGCGTGTTCTGTTCCAGTTTGCGCAGCTTATTCTGGTAATCCAATTCCAGATCAGCTGCTTCCTGCTCAATCTTTTTTACTTCATCAAATATTTGCATCTTTCATTCCACCTCCGTCCTTCATTTGATTCTCCTTAGGAAAAAAACTTTCCGGTCAGTATTTTCATTATACAGTTAATGTAAAGGCCGTTCAAATCTATTTATACGCAATTCCCAGTGGTTTCAACAATCATTACAGTTTCATTAATAGGAAGAAACTTTCTGAAATTTCTTCAAAAATATTAAATGAACATTTTGTGAACAGCACTCTCCAAGCACGCTGCACCGATCCAGAACCTTCTTGGAGAGTCTTTTATATAGCCTATTTTTCGATAATTCCGCCGGATAATAGATGTAATTTTCCCCTCGCCTGCAAAATTAATGTGCTCCCGACACGTTCTTTTCCATACTACTACTTTACTCGAAAATGCAAGAAATAGGGGCATTTTCGGCCGATATGACATAATTGTGGGTGGAGTTACATATCTGCACTCCCAAATTTTTGTTCGATCGCAAAATAAAAAGCTTGCAAACAAGAACAGATGTTCTTATAATAAAGACACAAGACAAACACACGTTCGGAGGAACATACATGCAAAATTACATCTACCCAGTATCCACTAATAATGAGAATCCTTCAAATAAATCATACTTGCGCCCGCTCTCATCCGTCCATT
Source organism: Trichococcus sp. (assembly GCF_055118575.1). Lineage (NCBI taxonomy): Bacteria > Bacillati > Bacillota > Bacilli > Lactobacillales > Carnobacteriaceae > Trichococcus > Trichococcus sp. Next base: position 32,660 of record NZ_JBSQPW010000005.1, read on the forward strand.
CCATCAATGAAGCCATCTTGGACAAAGTAATGCCGATTCATCAAGTTATCCGTTTTGCTAACCAGGCTTTTGAAAATAACAACCCTGTGTATGTCGTGATTGAAGAAAAGCATGGACCGAAATCGTATACCAGATCACTCGTTTGGGGTTCTTTCAATTCCCGCGTAACTCCAAAAAGACAAATCATGTTCACAACTGCCGATAAAAAAGTGACTTATCTACTGAACATCAGTCAAGTCTTGGCTATCCAACTTGGTTAAATTCAATCAGTTGGTGGCATACCCATCTATAGAAATCAGGAGTACAAGGTAAAGTCATTAACGTAAAAAACTATGACAACTGAAACAAGCGAGAATGCATCTCACACAATTGCATTCTCGCTTGTTTTGACTGCTTGTGGGCCTTTCTTCTGAATTCTGATTGTCGATCTATTTCCATACGCTTTCGGTCTACAGTATCGGTGAAAGTAATCTGGAAAAAGCTTGCTTGAATTTCCGCCACTTCGACTGTTTTGCGAAATAATCATGGGTTGCACGGATGCAATTCTTCTGATCTTCATCAAAATTTGCGATTAATTCTTCAGCTACGTCACGATCGTAAATAAAAGCGTTGATCTCAAAATTCAATTTGAAACTGCGCACATCCATATTTGCCGTGCCTACCGATACAATTTCATCATCGACCACCATCACCTTTGAATGCAGGAAACCATTCTGGTACATATAGACTTCCGCACCGTACTCGACGATGTCTTTGGCAAAATACTCCGTTGCCCGATAGACGAAAGGATGATCCGGCTTCGAGGGTATCATGATTTTGACTTTTACACCGGATAGAACTGCGATTTTGAGCATTTCATGCAGACTCTCGTCAGGTATAAAATAAGGAGTCTGTATATAAATGGATTCTTTAGCTTGGCTGATCATCTTCAAGAAACCCATCTTGATCGTCTGATCTTCGTCATCCGGTCCACTTGTCACAATTTGCATGGCCGTGTTACCTTTTTTATCGGCGATCGGGAAATAGGCTTCTGCATAATCTTTCCTGTTCTTTTCTTTGGCAACCGCATTCCAGTCCATGAAGAAACGGCTCTGAAGCGTCAAGACTGCATTGCCTTCTATTTTCATATGCGTATCCCTCCATTCGCCGAGTTCCCCTTTCCCTAGATACTCATCGCCTATATTGAACCCGCCGAGATAAGCAACTTTTGCATCCACTACCATTATTTTGCGATGATTCCGATAGTTCATCCGCAAATTAACGAAAGGTATTTTTGAACCAAAAAATACTTCCGTCTTTCCGCCTAATTTTTCAAGATTATTGAAAAATCTCGGATCATTCCCTCTGCAGCCCATTGCATCGTAAACGACCAGAACCTCAACGCCAGCTGCCGCCCTGTCTTCCAACGCCGCCAGAATCCGCTTCCCCAAGTCGTCCGAGCGAAAAGTATAATAAAGCATATGCACATGATTTTCTGCTTTATAGATGTCCTGCACAAGGGAATCGAAAAGATCTGCGCCAGTTTTGAATATTTCAACTTTATTCCCTTTCGTCAAAATGGATTCATCACTTTCCAGGAACAGGATAGCTGTTTTTTGTGCATAGTCGGTTTCGACCAAACCTTGCGCCAGATCCTCATCCTCCAACATTTCAATCTGGACCTTCGCCAACTGGGACATGCCCAAGCTTTTTTGCGTGCGCATATCATAGATGTTTTCTTTTGACATCTTTTTCCCTATAAAGAGGTAGATGATGAAACCCACCACCGGCAAGAGGTTTAACGTCAACAGCCAGGCCCAGGTGGCAGCGACATCTCTTTTTTCTTTAAAGACGGTGATGATTGCACCAATTGTATTTAAAACGATGATTGCCGTAAATATCATTGACCAAATACCCATAAGACCACTCCAAATCAATAAAATGACAAAACATGTTACCTACATATCATAGCACACGAGCCCACAAAAACAGAAAGGCGAAGACCGGATAATTCAAATCCGTCCTTCGCCTTCTATTTTTTAATCATTTAATAGTTTCGATTTTTCTTTTCTGCTCAGGAAACGGCTGCCTTTTGGAATGTACGCTTTAGGAGCGAATTTTGCAATCAACACCAGAACGACTGCGCTGACGGCAAAAGTAGCCGCAAACGATAGCGCTTGTCCCGGAAGAAAATGCGCAAAAGCAGAAACACCAGCTGGAACTGCTTCCTCACTGAGGAATATGTCCGAGATCAGCACCCAGACAAAATAGACAAGCGTTCCGAAAAAGGATGCCGTCAGTATATTCAAGGCTGCATTCGGGAAACGTTTATTGTTCAATGTGCGTTGCGTGAATTTCGCGAAAAAACCGGCGATGCCCACGAAAACGAACGGTGCGGCTTGGTTCAGGATATCTGCAGCAACATCCGCTCCCTCTCCTTTGAGCGCAAACAAAACGAGGCCGGTCAGTATTCCAGAAACCAGTCCAAGCAATATTCCTCTGCGGAGAGAAATGAAAAGCAACGGCAACAAAGCAAAAACAATAGTGTATTCTCCAAATGGCATGGCCACATATGCCAAGGCGATTGCGAGGACAGCAAACAGAGCTGCCTCGATCCAAGCCTTCGTACTATTAGAACCCATAAAGATGAATCTCTCCTTTTCAACAACGATCCGTTTCATTGCCTTTACGGCAAACGGGCATCAGCTCTTCTTCTGATAATTGGATGCTTCCATGATGATCGGTAAAATGACCGGTTTGCGCTTCGTCTTTTCAAAAAGATAACGGCTCAACGAATCACGTATCTCTTGTTTTAACTTGGCCCAATCAAAGTCTTTCGTGTGCAGGTTATCTTCCACTACTTCCCGGACGATATTCGAACTTTCTTTGACAAGCTCTTCGCTCGCCTTCATATAGACGAAGCCACGCGAAACGATTTCCGGACCCGACAAGATTTTGTTCAGTCTTCTGGAGATCGTCACAACGACAACGAAGATGCCATCCTCCGATAATAGTTTGCGGTCGCGCAAGACAATGTTGCCGATATCGCCAACCCCGATCCCATCGATCAGAACATTCCCGGCTGGGACCTGTCCCGTCATGTGCATACGGCCTTTGGCATATTCGATCACGTCACCTTTACCAGGGATGAAAATATTTTTGAACGGAATGCCGACTTCATTCGCCAATTGGGCATGTGCAGCTTGCATTCGGTACTCACCTTGGACAGGCACGAAATAAGTAGGTCTCAGTAGGTTGATCATCAATTTCAGATCGTTCGGCGAAGCATGTCCCGATGCTTTGTATGTTCCGGATATTTCACGCACGGACGCACCGGCACGATAAATCAAATTTTTGGTTTTTGCGACTGTCGTTTCCATAGCTGTTGAAGGTGTAGTCGTGATGTAAACCAAATCACCCTCTTTAAGGTTCACTTGCTTGTGTCTGCCTTTGGACATCCGCTGCAAAGCTTCCAAGGGTTCCCCACTGTTGCCGGTTTCCAGAATCAACACTTGACCATCACGGTAATCATTGATGTTCTTCACATTCACAAGCAGATCTGGAGTCGGCAAGACCAGTTTCCCCAGTTTCATGGCGACATCGACTGTTTCAACCAAAGTCGGTCCTGTCAAAAAGATTTTACGATTCGCTTGGAGAGCGACATCAAAAACTTGCTGGATGCGCAAAATGTTGCTTGCAACACAGGAGACGATGATACGGCCTTCAGCGTTGATGAAAGTATCCAGCATTTCTTCTTCAATCTTGCGGTCACTGACGTTTTCCGTAGTCGATTCGGCATCACCGGAATCGCTCAACAGCGCCAATACTTTGCCTTCTCCGATATCCGTAATTTTGCCGTAATCGGTCCGATACATCGGGGATGCACTTTGATCAAACTTGAAATCACCTGTATAGACGACACTGCCTTCTTCCGTCTTCACACAGATCCCGACAGAATCAGGGATGGTATGCGTGGTTCTGAAGAACCGGACACTGGTGTTTTCGAATTCAATTTCGGTGTTCTCATCGATAACGTGATAATCCTCAAATCCCGTAGCCAATCCGGTGGAATCGACCGCCAATTTAGCCAACGCAATCGTCAATCCTGTACCGAACACGGGTGCATCGATATTCTGCAACAAATAAGGCAACGCTCCTACGGCATCCGCATGACCATGCGTCAGGAAAATACCCGCTATCTTATTTTTGTTTTCCTCCAGGTACGTAAAATCAGGGATGACGACGTCAATTCCCAATAATTCATTTTCCGGATAAAGAAGACCGCAATCCAATACAAAAATTAAATCATCCACTTCCACTAAATACATGTTTTTACCGCTTTCTCTCACACCTCCGAGAGAAATTATTCTTACTTTACTCATTGTACCACCTCTTATTTTTCAGCTTTCTATGCTGTTATCTATGTTGATCGTTTGAATGCCTTCCTCCGTATTTTCGTCTCTCAAAATCAGCACAGCTACTTTGCCGCATTATCTTCAGAGTCTACAAGCGAATGCGTTTTCTTCGCATCCGGCTAAACGTGACCGATATCCTCTCTGTTATATTATACATGATTATTGGCAAAATTGTAGCATTTGCTTCAGTTTCTGTTCCGGTTTTCTGAAAGTGTGAGAAAAGCGGGACAAGCCCGGTCTGCCTCGAAAGAAATTTAGGAAATCTGGCCCTGAATGAGCATCGCAGAGCGCAATGGGTCAGATTTATCTAATTTCCGAGAGGCAGGCTTGGACCGCTAGACAATATCTTAGATGCATCAAACATTTTGCAAGTGTGTGGAACACTTACATTGAAGCACTCTACAAGTTAAAATGTAAAATAAATTTCTGCACGAAAAAAGACCTGCCAAAAGGAACGGAACGGGAACGAGGTTTAACCAAACACCCTTCCCAGTCCATCCTTTGACAGGCCCAGTCCTATCAGATTCTTCAGTTGACGAAGCTTTGCTCCTCCGTATTCAAAAGTTCTACAGTAGACCCATCTCGATCATTTTTTCAGCGATTTGCACAGAGTTCCAAGCAGCGCCCTTCAACAGGTTATCGGAAACAACCCACATATGGAAACCATTGTCGACATCCACATCCTTACGGATACGTCCGACAAATGTTTCATTCTTTCCAACGGATTCGCGGGCGGTAGGATAGACTTGATTAGCTGTGTCATCCCGAAGCACAACTCCTGGAGCATCTTTCAGCACTTCCCAGATATCTGCGACAGTAACGTTTTTATCGTCCACTTCAAAATAGACGGATTCCGAGTGTCCGGACATTACAGGGATGCGCACGCATGTTGCAGAGACTTTGATGTCCTGGTCGCCCATGATTTTTTTGGTTTCATTGATCATTTTCCACTCTTCATATGTGTAGCCGCCTTCGCTGAACACATCGATTTGCGGTAAAGCATTGAATGCGATCGGGAAATGCTTCTTATCGCCACCACAAGGTAAAATATTCGCAACCGGCTCTTCACCGTTCAGGACAGCTTGGGTTTGAGCTTTCAATTCTTCCAAAGCATGCAGGCCAGCTCCGCTTACCGCTTGGTACGTGGAAACGATGACGCGATCCAAACCAAATTTTTCGCGGATCGGTTGCAATGCCACCACCATCTGAATAGTGGAGCAGTTCGGGTTAGCGATCAGACCTTTGTGTTTGCGCAAGTCTTCCGGATTCACTTCAGGAACGACCAATGGCGTTTCCGGGTCCATACGAAAAGCACTCGTATTGTCGATGACGATGGCGCCAGCTTTGATCGCTGCAGGGGAGAATTGTTTCGTGATGCCGCCTCCAGCGCTGAATAAGGCAATATCGATGCCTTCAAATGAGTCATCAGTCGTTTCCTGAATCTGCAGTTCTTGTCCTCGGAATGTCTTGACTTTCCCAGCAGAACGTTTAGAAGCCAACAACTTCAGACTTTTTATCGGAAAAGAAGCATTCTCCAACAAGCCCAGCATTTTTTCTCCAACGGCACCCGTAGCACCTACAATGGCAACATTATACTCTTTCATCATTGATCCCTCACTCATTCATTTTCTGTATTAACTATTTTTTAGGATTTAAAGATCCTTCACTTAAGCATTTTACCACACTTTATTAGAATTTTTTAATCTATTTTTTAATTACGTAAAAAACATTCCAATCAGAGTCCCTATCGAAGGTCTCTGATTGGAATGCGAAATGGTTACTGATTTATTTTTATCCGTTTAGACGCTCATAAGCTTTGCCTTTAATTATCCAACTCGAAAATAAGGGGTGTTAATCCAAACGTACTCTCCCATCCTCCTGCAGAATGGATTCGATTTTTTTCTGGATTTCTTCCCTGGTGTGTACATTCTTATTTTCACATTCGAAGGCTTCATCCCCACAAATCATGCACTTTCTCGGTTCATAGCCGATTTCCATTCGCTGCACCTCGATCATCTTGCCTTCTTCGAGATAGAATACATTGATCGTGAACAGTTGCCCGAGTAAACTGCCGTCTTCTATCATGATGGCGGCTTGCTTCACGGCTGTTGGATAGGTATCAACGACAACAAAGTATTCTGGTCCTGTATCCAAATCCATCAATTTTTCATAAGTAACTTTCCATTTATTCTTTTGGATTGCATTTTTAACTTCTTGGATACCGATTTCAGAAATCTGTCTTACGATGGCATTATATTTGACGGGTCCAGGAATATTGCATTTAAGGGAAATCAATGTCTGATTTGCGTTCGTCTTGCTGATTTCCTCTTCAAAAAAGGCACGTTGTTCCCTTGAAGCCAACACTTCTTTAAGCGTCGGCATTTGACCTTGCGAGAAAATAGATTCTGGCACCATTGCACTCATCCTTTACTGTTTTGTTGTTGTTCCCTTCTGTCAAACGGAAGCGGATCAGCCACTTTGCTGCTTTCTGCGTTTGATTTCTCTGCTTCTTCGCGCTGTCCGAGTATCGATTTTGTGCTTATTTGTGATTGAGCAACGGGTTTTTCGATAATATTGATGATACCATTCTTTGTTATAAAAACTTACACAGAAGCTTCACGAACTACATAAAAAATTTAAAAGCGCTTACATTTACGAGGACGATATAAGTAAAAAAATATATCTGTTTACTGTTGGCGTAAAAATATGTTTCTCTTTACCTAATAATAACGCTTTTATGAAAAAAATTCATTAATTTAATATTAAAATCTATAATTAATCAACATTACTCTATAAGTCAGGATTATTAGAATAATTATGGCAAGCTTTCCCACGGGAAAGGACCTTAACTACCATCAACAAAAAGAACAGGCATCGCCTTTTTGTGAAGGTTATGCCTGTTCTTTGCGTGCAGTATTATTCTGTTATGAGCAGTTTACTTTTCTTCCTTAGTCAATAGTGCTTTACGGGAAAGATTGATTCTGCCTTGTCTGTCGATTTCGATGACCTTGACTTTGACTTTGTCGCCGATGGCTAGGACATCTTCGACTTCTTTGACACGCTCGTTAGCCAATTCAGATATATGGACCATACCGTCTTTGCCTTTTGTGATTCCAACGAATGCGCCGAATTTTTCGATACGTTTTACAGTACCCTCGTAGATTTCACCGACCTTCACTTCATGCGTCAACTCTTCGATGATTTGTTTAGCGCGGGCGATCATCGCAGTATCAGCTGAAGCGATGCTCACGTTACCTTCTTGATCGATGTCGATCTTCACGCCGGTTTCTTCGATGATGCTGTTGATTGTATCTCCGCCCTTACCGATGACGACTTTGATCTTATCTGGTTTGATTTGCATCATTTCGATCTTCGGAGCATACTGGGACAGTTCTTCGCGTGGGGCTGCAATCGTGCTGGTCAGCTCAGCAAGGATTTCCATCCGCGCTTTCTTCGCTTGCATCAACGCTTCAGTAAGGATTTGTTCTGTGATCCCCTGGATTTTGATGTCCATCTGCAACGCAGTGATACCTTCGCTTGTTCCGGCAACTTTGAAGTCCATGTCGCCCAAGTGATCTTCAAGTCCTTGAATGTCCGTCAAAACTGTATAGTTTTCGCCTTCCATCACTAAGCCCATAGCGATACCCGCTACCGGTGCTTTGATCGGCACACCCGCGTCCATCATTGCCAGCGTGCTGGCGCAGATGCTTGCTTGTGAAGAGGACCCATTGGATTCCAATACTTCCGAAACCAAACGGATTGTGTAAGGGAACTCGGCTTCTGTCGGGATAACTTGCTTCAACGCACGTTCACCCAAAGCACCATGGCCGATTTCGCGGCGGCCAGGACTTCCTGCTCTGCCGGTACTGCCGACCGAGAATTGCGGGAAGTTGTAATGGTGGATGAATCGCTTGCTGTCGACCATGCCGAGGCCGTCGATGATCTGATGTTCGCCCAGCGGAGCCAATGTACAAGTGGACAACGCTTGCGTCTGTCCACGCGTGAACAAGCCGGAACCGTGTACGCGCGGTAATAAGCCGACTTCGGAAGCCAACGAGCGGATTTCATCGATTTTACGGCCATCTGGACGGATTTTGTCGACTGTGATCAAACGGCGCACTTCGTCTTTTTCCATGTTTTCCACGATTTGGCGTACTTCTTTGGAGATTTGGGCAAAGTTGGCATCATCCAGATACTTTTCATTGAAGAACAAGATCGCTTCAGCTTTCACTTCTTCAATAGCGGCTTCACGCGCCAGTTTTTCTTCTGTCATGATGGCTGTCGTCATTTTTTCACCGTAAGCAGTGGTCACTTCCGCCACAAGTTCAGGGTTTAAAGTCAAAAGCTTGACGGTCATTTTTTCCTTGCCGACCTCGGCTACGATTTTATCTTGGAAATCGCATAATTCCTGGATTGCTTTGTGGCCGAACATCAATGCCCCAAGCATATCTTCTTCATTAACCATCGCAGCGCTACTCTCAACCATGTTGATGGCAACTCTCGAACCGGCTACGGTCAACTCGATGTCGGATGCTTCATTTTGTGGAGCGGTTGGATTCAAAACATATTCGCCGTCTACACGGCCAACATTCACTCCAGCGATCGGTCCGTAGAACGGAATGTCGGAAATCGCCAATGCCAACGAGGAACCGAACATGGCAGCCATTTCCGGTGCGCAATCCTGTTCAACGGACATAACAACGTTTGTGATCTGCACTTCGTTGCGGAACCCTTCAGGGAACATCGGACGGATCGGACGGTCAATCAAACGTGCAGTCAATGTTGCGTTTTCACTTGGGCGGCCTTCACGCTTGATGAATCCTCCAGGTATTTTACCGACTGCATACATTTTTTCTTCATAGTTCACAGTCAATGGGAAGAAATCGGTATCTTTTGGTTCTCTTGAACCGACAGCAGCCGTCAATACGACAGTATCCCCGTATCTGACCAATACCGCACCATTGGCTTGCTTAGCCAATTGGCCGATTTCGACTTGCAGCAAACGACCTGCCCAGTCCATTTGGAACACTTTTTTTTCTGACATGTTATCATTCTCCTTTTGCGATGCTTCCCATCTACCAACTACTAAACAAATGTCAACCTACCGACGCTTATAAGCTCACATTTGTATAGTAGCGGTCTGTAGAGCGGGAGCCTCATTCCATTATAGCTGATTGCTCAGCATTTTTGCACTCATTGTCCGAAAAATCCCAAAAAATAAGCGAGATTCACAGTGGAATCTCGCTTAATATGTCTTAGCCACGAAATTAACGACGCAAACCTAATCTTTGGATCAGTTCACGGTAGCGTGCAACGTCTTTGTTGCGCAAGTAAGCCAACAAGTTACGACGGTGTCCAACTTTTTTCATCAAACCACGGTAAGAATGGTGGTCTTTTTTATGAACGCGTGCATGCTCGTTCAAGTGGTTGATTTCATACGTAAGAACTGCAATTTGCACTTCAGGGGATCCAGTATCTCCTTCGTGAATAGCGTATTCTTTGATGATTTCATTTTTAAGTTCTTTTGAAATTGCCATTTTTTTCACCTCTTTCATAAAGTTACCTTTAACTGAGTAGAACGTTGGTGAATCGTTTAACCAAGTTGAAGGTCGTATGTATAATACAAGAAACAGTTTATCGTAATTCCTTACCGATTGCAAGTGGAAATCACTTTTTTCATAAACCTTTGTATTCAGCCTTCAGTTCCAATACCATATCACGGATTTCTGCCGCTTTCTCGAAATTGAGGGCTTTGGCGGCTTCCCGCATCTCCTTATCCAATTGATCGAGCGCTTCGCGGCGTTGTTCCATCGTCATCGCTTTATAGACGCTCAGGATGCTGACATCCCCTTCGGCATCTTCAGGTGTGTGCGAGATGCTGATGCGGTCACGGACTTCCTTGATGATCGTTTTCGGAGTGATTCCGTGCTCAATGTTGTAGGCCTCCTGCGTCGTGCGACGCCTGTTCGTTTCATTAATGGCCCGCTCCATTGAATCCGTTATGCGGTCTGCATACATAATGACTTTCCCGTTCTCGTTCCGGGCAGCCCGGCCGATCGTCTGGACAAGCGAGCGTTCGCTCCGGAGGAACCCTTCCTTGTCGGCATCCAGGATGGCGACAAGCGATACTTCAGGAACATCCAGCCCTTCCCGCAATAGGTTGATACCAATCAGCACATCAAATTCCCCCAGTCGGAGGTTACGGATGATTTCCGCGCGCTCCATCGTTTTGATTTCGCTATGCAGATAATTCACTTTGATGCCGACTTCCTTCAGGTAATCCGTCAAGTCTTCGGACATTTTCTTCGTCAAAGTAGTGATGAAGACCCGCTCATTGCGTTCGACGCGCAGATTGATTTCACTGATCAGATCATCGATCTGACCCTTGATCGGCCGCACTTCCACAATCGGATCCAACAAGCCTGTCGGACGGATGATCTGTTGAGCGACGTACGGACTTTGTTCATACTCGTATGGGCCAGGGGTCGCTGAAATATAAATGATCTGGTTGACCCGCTCTTCGAATTCCTTCAACGTCAACGGTCGGTTGTCCAGAGTGCTCGGCAGACGGAAGCCATAAGCCACCAACTGTTCCTTCCGCGAACGGTCACCGTTGTACATGCCGCGGATTTGGGACATAGTGATGTGCGATTCATCTATGACGGTCAAATAATCATCCGGAAAAAAATCAAGCAACGTGTAGGGAGGTTCTCCGGGAGCACGCCCATCCATATGTCTGGAATAGTTTTCGATGCCGTTGCAGTATCCCATTTCCATCAACATTTCCATATCGTAGTTGGTGCGTTGCTCCAACCGTTGGGCTTCCAACAGTTTATTTTCAGCGCGCAGCACCTTAAGGCGATCCTTCAATTCTGCCCGGATCATGTCAACTGCATGCAAGGTCTTTTCTTCATTTGCCACGAAGTGAGTGGCGGGAAAAACAGGGAAATGTTCGACGTCATTCTTGATTTCTCCGGTCAGCACATCCACTTCCCTGATCCGGTCGATTTCATCCCCAAAAAATTCGACACGGATGGCCTCGTTGTCGCGGGATGCCAGAAAAATTTCAACAACATCCCCGCGCACTCGGAACGTACCGCGCCGAAAATCGATATCATTGCGTTCAAACTGCATTTCCACCAACCTGCGCAGCAACTCGTTCCGTTCCATTTCCATCCCTTGTCTGAGGGATAAGGTATGCTCTTTATAGTCCAAGGGATTTACCAGACCATAGATGCAGGATACGGAAGCGACCACAATCACATCCCGCCTTTCGAGCAAAGAACTTGTGGCAGAATGACGCAGTTTATCGATTTCATCGTTTACGCTGGATTCTTTTTCTATGTAAGTGTCACTTGAGGGAACATAAGCTTCGGGTTGATAATAGTCATAGTAGCTCACAAAATATTCGACGGCATTGTTGGGAAAAAACTCCTTCAATTCGCCATACAGTTGCCCTGCCAGCGTTTTATTGTGCGCGATGACGAGCGTTGGCTTGTTCACTGACTGGATTACGTTGGCTACCGTAAAAGTCTTGCCGGTCCCAGTAGCTCCCAACAAGGTCTGCGCCCGTCTGCCCAGATTCAATCCGCCGACAAGCTCCTTGATGGCTTCCGGCTGATCACCGCTGGGTTTGTATGGGGAAACTAATTCAAATTGATCTTTCATAATAGATGATTCACCTCTTTACTGACTGTTACAACTATTTTACCACCCAAACATACTTTCGTACACTTTGGAGCTTTTGGCATAGCTTTGCACGATTTTGACCCAAAAATTTCAAAATATGTGGGCCTAAATTCCGGGCAGCAATGATTAAAAAGGCAATCTCTTTCAATTTTTATTGCACAACCCTCTAAAATTATGTATAATATGGCATGTTGGCAAAACAGCCTAATAGTTATAGAAATAAGGAAAGAGGGGTGAACCCAATGCCAAATATCGATTCAGCAATCAAACGTGTTCGCACTAGCGAAAAAGCTAACCTACAAAACAACGCTCAAAAGAGTGCTATGCGTTCAGCTATCAAGAAATTTGAAGCTGCATTAGCAGATGGCGCTGAAAATAGCGAAGAATTATTGAAAGCAGCAGTTAAATCTATCGATTCAGCAGCTTCTAAAAACTTAATTCATCAAAACAAAGCGTCTCGCGATATTTCTCGTTTAACTAAAAAATTAGCAAAATAATTTTTTTATTTAAGAGACTTCAAAACGCAAGGCCGAAGATAGACCAGTCCAACTGGTCCGTCTTCGGCCTTTTTTGTATACGTAGGAAACGTTGCGAGGCCAGATTTCCTAAATTGTCATGACTCTTGCGATTTCAATCGCTTAGAGGCATGATACGCTTGACCGATTAGGTCACAGTGTTTCCTTAATCAGGGCAGAACGAACCCGTTCAGCTTTTCTTATTTGAATGTTCATTCGGCAGCAAAAGTTTGCTTCTGATCATTTTATTGTTTGGGCATTGCGTTTGCGTATCGGATCAAAAACAGCTCGAATTGGATTTCTTTCAGTCCCTGCCCCGTCTTCATGTTATACTCCGTCTCGACCAATCCCTGAAAGGCATCCGCCAAGACCTTTTCGGAAAGGTTCCGCACTTGTTGGAAAGCAAGTTTGACACGATAAGGATGGACCTTCAATACTTTGGTGATGTCGGTTTGTTGATACCCACTTTTTGAAAGCAGCTTTACTTGCAGCAACAGGCGGAATTGTCCCAAAAGGATTGCGTTTATTTTGATCGGCTCCTCTTTTTGGAGCAACAGATCCCGATAGATCTGGATAGCCAGATATGTGTTCTTGTTCAGCACTTGCGTCACCAATTCAAAAATATTCTGTTCCAGATTGCGCGGAATCAAATCGATCACCATTTGTTTGGTGATTTTTTTGTCTTCAGATCCGGCTAAAAATAACTTAGGCAACTCCCGCATTCCCCGCGACAGTTGGTTTTCGATCCGCTCATAAAACAATTCCAGAGCATCACGGTTCATTTGAAAGCCTTCATTTTTTATCATGTCCCCTAAAAATTTGCGGGCTTCTTTTTCAGCTAGCGGAGCAACATCCACAGTGACAGCCTTCTTGGCCACGAGTTTCGATATTTTTTTTCTGCTGTCCAATTTTTCATAAGGCGCAAAAATAGCCAGAATTGTTGAGGGCGACGGGTTTTCCAGATAACCCTCCAGCCAACCAAGATCATGCTCCAGTCCATTTTTAGGCTTTTCGGCCGTCAAAAATAGCGGGTTTTCGATGATGACCAAACGCCTTTCCCCAAAAAAAGGCAGCGACTCCGCATCTTCAAGGGCCCGATCCAACACCGTCTCATCCATATTGAATATGCCGACATTCAGATCCTTGTCGGCTTCATCAACTACCGTTTGCAGCAATAGCTGCTTCGCTTCTTCTATAAAAAAATCTTCTTTGCCCAAAAATAAATAGACTGGTTGAAGCTGACCTTTTTTTATTTTGGACATCTCCGTTGTATAATTCACGCTTGGACCACCATTCATCATTTATATTTTTTGTTCGCCAAAATGGTTCGCCATTCTGTTTTCTCTGATCCGTACAGAAAGTGGATAGCACCCTGTTGATCCGTGCGGAATATCGAAATATCCCGCAATTCCAGACGCTCCAGTATCTTCCCATCAGGATGCCCGTACCTATTCGCTTTCCCGACGGATATCATGGCCAATTCAGGTTGGATCTGATCCAAGAAGTCTTCCGAACTGGACGTTGCGCTACCGTGATGGCCGATTTTCAGTATATCGGTCTTCAAATCGGGGTAAGTGCGCATCAGCAACTCTTCCCCTTCTTCTTCGAGATCGCCCGTGAACAGCCAATCCAAGCCGCCTATGCTTGTTTGAATGACCAAAGAATCCTCATTTCCGCCATCGCCGGGGGATAAAGGTGCCAGGATGCGAAAAACAAAGTCAGCGCCAATCTTGACATCAACCTTCCCCAATACAGGGTAAAGGGTCACGTGTTGCTGATTTTGCAGCTCAAGCAGCACTGCTGCCAACGCCACATTCCCCTCCGCTCCTTTGGGGAAATAAATTTTATCGATTGGCATCCCTTCGGCTAATTCCCGCAATGAACCGACATGGTCCTGATCAGCATGCGTCAGAAAAACCATATCCAATTTTTTCACGCCTTCTGCTTTTAGGATCGTCACCAGCTTTTCGCCGGAAGTGGCTGCTGTTTCGCGGACTTGCCATGCTTCTTTTTCGAAAGTGAGCATGCCGCCCGTGTCTATCAGCACCGCACGACGATGAAAAGGCGCTATGATCAGGATGGCATCACCCTGCCCTACATCAAGCATGACGACTTTCCCGGAAGGCGTCAGCTGGTGGGCGAACGAAAACAAGCCGACAGCAACAATAAGGAAACAGAGCACGCGGATATCCCTTCGTTTTTTTTCAACACGCAGCAAGAGCAGCAGCAAAGCGACCCAGACCAGCGCAAAATAAAAGGCAGGCGGACGCCCAGTAACGACTGACGCAAAATTCAAATCAGCTGCTGCACTGGCGAAGTTCTCCAACAAGGTGAGCAAGTTGTCGGACACGGTGCAAAGCACGCCCAACACCGGTGTTTCCGGGAAAAAGAGCACTGTAAAGAACAAAAACCAAAAAATTGGAAAAAGCAACCAAGAAAAAAAGAATGAGAAGATGACATTCACAAAGATTCCGATCCAGGAAACCTCAAAAAAATGATAAGCTACAATAGGAAAGGAAACCATCGTCATCAGCGCCGTCAAGCAAATATCTTTCAGCAGTCCGTTCAGTTCCCATTCCGCACTTACCGGCGCAAGGAAATACAATACCCCTGCCAAAAGATAGCTCAATTGAAAACTTGCCGTATAGATCAGCAGGGGATTGTATAAAACAGCAGCCATCAATGTAAACGCAAAGGCGTCTTTCGCCTCTACCCGATGGTCGGTGATTTTGCCCACCAAAAGGATAAAATGCGTACAGATAGCCCGAAAGACCCCGATTCCCCACCCGGTCAACACGCCATAAGCGATCAAAAATACAACCAGCAGCTTATTCGTGCTCTCATGGCTGACTTTCATCCGTAGCAGGACAAACCGCAACTGGGTCAGCAACAGCTGAATATGCATGCCGGAAATAGAGAAAAGATGCAATAACCCGATTCCGCGATAGGCATCCAAAGTCTCTCCCGCAATAGCATGCGACTGATTGAATAACATGGTTTGGATATAGTCGGTCGTCTGGACTGCAGGCAATTTTTCCAGCATCAAAATGAGGGATCTCCTTAAGCTGCTTGGCAAGGACCAGACTGAACGATCCTCGCTCCGGAGCTGCATCGCTTCGATCGTTACGATCCAATGGATGCTTTTCGCATTCAGATGGTTTTCAAAATCAAATTGGTACAGATTCCGCTCAGCTTCCGGCTCTTCCAAACGGACTTCAGCAATGATGTGCTGCGGAAATCGCTTTTGTTCCCAGTCGACCTTTTCTTCTTCGGTTCCGATCGTGTAATGAAAATAAACTTTCTCTTCCTTGCCTTCCGTTTGCATCGAGGCTTCCCCTGTCAGCAAATCGCCGTTGATCCGCATATCATTCGGATCCAACCGCAACACAGCTGTTTTGACCGACTCCGCTTCCTGAGCAGTGAACGCAGATACATTTGACCACTGGTGGATCAGCACGCTCGATATGGTTGCGATCACTACCACGGCAGCAATAATATCCAAAACCTTCGCTTTCATAAAGAAAAGGCGCGCAAAAATGACAAACAACAGTATCCATGCAAAGAAATTATTTTTGTCAAACCCAATAATGGTTACCGGGAAGACGAGCAAGGCAGGCAAAAGCAGATAGCCTTTAATGGTCAGTCGTCATGATGACCGCAACAAGCAGTAGAGCCATCATCTGATTGTTCTTTTCGTTTCAGCAATTGATAAAAATAATCCGGGTCGAGGGGGACTTGTTCATACGGAATATCCATTGCATCCAAAAGATGGATCGCGTAGGAGTCGTTATGATAGTCTTCCAAATAGTAGATTTTCTTGATGCCTGCTTGCAGAATCATTTTCGTGCATTGCAGGCAAGGGAAATGTGTCACATATATTTCAGCATCCTCGGTCTGGACGCCGAATTTGGCGCACTGGAGGATTGCGTTCATTTCCGCGTGGATGGTGCGGACGCAGTGCCCGTTCACGACATAACAGCCTTCATCGATGCAGTGGACATCGCCGGAAACACTCCCGTTGTATCCTCCGGCTATGATACGTTTGTCTCTAACGATTGTGGCACCTACCTCCAAACGTTTGCAAGTGCTCCGCAGCGAGAGCAACACGCTTTGTGCCATAAAATATTGATTCCAAGGAATTCTTTCCATGCAGTAGTAACCTCCATCCATATATAAAATTAAGTATACAAGAGCCGCTCCCCTGTTTCAATTTTATTTTGCTCCGACCGTAATTAGATCTTTAAACCCCTCGAAGGTTTTTTCACCGATTCCTGAAACGTCCATTATTTCCTCGATCGTCTGGAAAGAGCCGTTCTCTTCACGGTATGCGATGATGAGCGCAGCTTTTTTTTCACCTATCCCGTTCAATGTCTGGAGCAGATCAGCATCTGCCGTATTGATATCCACTTTCTTGGTTTCAGCCTCCTCGTTTCCGGTTTCTTGTCCGTTCAGGCTATTTTCCGGTACTGCAATCAGCTGATCGTATCCTTCCCCCACTGCAGGAATATAAATCACCATCTGATCCTTTACACGCTGGGACAGATTCACTGTGTCGGCATCCGCTGTTTCACTAAAACCACCCGCCAAATCAATTATGTCAATGACGCGCATGTCAGCTTCAGCTCGGTATACACCCGGCTTTTTTACGGACCCTTTGATATCGACGATGATGATTTCCCGGACTGGCTCCTCTTCTTCCGGCTGTGTTGACGAAACATTCGCTTCAGCAGAGCTTGCTGCCAGATAAGTTTCATCCAGCAACAACTCCCCAGGGTTGGTTTCTGCAGGATTGCCGTACATCAATCTGCCTAATCCCAGCAGACTTACGGTGAAAAACAAAAGCACAACAGAAAATCCGATTACTTCCCGTTTATGGCAAGCAACCCATTCCCGAATAGCGTCCAAGCTACCCCTCCTTTCACATCCATTCAAAACATACGCGAAAAGGCCCAGAAACATTCAGTCGCCCGAAATATTTTTTCACGAAGCCACGCCTAAAAAGGTTGGGCAAGGAACCATGGGTTCCTTGCCCAACCTTATGCAAAAATTCGTTTCATTCCATTCATTAATTCCCCTTGAACGCGCTGTCTTTGAACTTCTGAAGGATAGCGCCGTTGATGTTGGCCGGGACCAAACTAGATACATCCCCGCCGAACATCGCAACTTCTTTGATCAGACTGGAACTGAGGTACCGATAATTTTCCGAAGACAACAGAATCACGGTTTCAAGATCCGGAGCCTGCAATTTGTTCATCGAGGCAATGCTGTGCTCATATTCGAAATCCTTCACGTTTCGTACCCCACGCAAAAGGGCGCAAGCACCGACATCCCTTGCCATTTCGATCGTAAGCCCGCCCGTGTGGCGAATGACACGGACCTGAGGAAAGTCCCGCAAAGCCTCGGAAACCAGCTGAATTCTTTGTTCTCCATCAAACAAAGACTGCTTGGATGTATTGGTCGAAACTGCAACAACGATTTCGTCGAAAACGATAGTTGCACGGGAAATCGTATCGATGTGCCCGTTTGTCAAAGGGTCAAAACTCCCCGCAAATAGTGCTATTTTTTTCATGGAATCACCCTTCCTGATTGTAGTCGAACATTTCGATGGCGATTGTCCCATAAACAGCACGCTTCCACCTTCCGTATGGGCCGATCTGTTCCGGCAATGTGTTTTCCTTTGCCATTTCGCAGACAAAAACCGTTTCCTCATTGACCAACTGCAAGTCGATCAGTTCAGTGATGTCAGAGACTGTCTTCTCTTCGGCATAGGGCGGATCAAGAAAGACCAAAGAAAATTGCGTATTCGGATTTTCTGAGGCGAAGACACGAAGATTTTTTCGCGCAT
The DNA here is from genome assembly GCF_055118575.1 of Trichococcus sp. NCBI lineage: Bacteria > Bacillati > Bacillota > Bacilli > Lactobacillales > Carnobacteriaceae > Trichococcus > Trichococcus sp. The sequence goes on from NZ_JBSQPW010000005.1 coordinate 51,103, forward strand.
CCCCCGCATAAAGGCTGAATTTCTCTGTTTCCTTCGTGATTGCGATGTTTTCCTTGATCGTATCGAGCGCTTTTCGGTTCTTTTCGAACAACACCGCCCGTTCGATGCCGCGGGAAACCGCTTCGATTGATAAGCCACCGCTGCCCGCGAACATATCCAGGCTGACTCCGCCATCAAAGAACGGACCGATAATGTTGAACAAGGACTCTTTGACCTTGTCCGTCGTTGGCCGTGTATTGCTGCCAGGAACGCTTTTCAATCTGCGTCCTTTGTATTCTCCTGCGATAACCCGCATCTGTCCTCACCCACAAACAAGTATTTTTTATTTCCGAACAAAACTAAAAGGAATAGGTCTTCGTTTCAAAAGCGGACTCGTTGAATTCCGCTTCAGGATTATTACGGTCTTTCCTGTCGGGAAGAGCATTCTTCAGGGTCATGTCGATGTCCGGACGATGCGACAATTCCACTTTCCGGACAAAATGCAGACTGTTCAATTTTTCTGCCGTGGCTTGCGCCTCCGCTTGATCGACGTACAATAAGACATACTTCATTCTGTTGGAAACATAATGGATATAGCCGTATCTTTTCAAATTTTTTATCTGTCTCAAGGTATAGACCCAGACGACAATGCCCTGTCTTTTGGTCACTTCTAAGCTCATATGTTTACCCCCTACTGGAAATATGTATCTGACAAGCTGCAGGCATGTTTGAATCCCCTGTCTGAAAAAATGGGTCCCCTGCAGAAACCAATATATTCGGTGAAATGGCATGCGCCAATCGCTCGGAAACCCTGTCCAACAGCACCTGCAATTCACGTTCTGCGGTCCGGAAACGATAGACGGCTTCATCCAAGTCCATGATTCGCTTTGCTTGGTAAACGCGTTGTTTGATTTTCGCATAATCCGGTGCAAAATCTGGATAGGCTTCTACTCTTTCATATACCTCTTTTGCTTCATTGAACGCCCTTATCTTAGCGTTGGCCTCTTCATTTTGCGCAAGAAGGCGCTTTGCTTCCTTATAAGATGACATAGTTTCTCCGCTGCAGATTGCTTCCACAAGCCGGAATGTTTGGTCTTCCAATGCAAAGTACTCTTCATTGATGATCATCTGCTTCCCCTGCCTCATATGTGTTGATGATGTCCACTTTTTAGTATAGCCTGAATTGACGGACGACTCAACCGTTATTTATGGGTCTACAGACTGCTCACTCAAAAGGATCAATTGATAATGTTCATTGGCTGCGACGGCGTAATGCGTCAGATATTCATCGAAAATCACATTGTCCGCTTGCAGCAGCTCCAAAAAGAACGAAGGAATACTGTAGAATTCTTCAGCAAAAACAAAGGCCGTTCGCCTGTCCGGGACAACTTCCGTTAATTTTTTCTCGATGCGCAGATCCGATAAAGTGAAGGTTGCCGTAAAATCATTGATGTCCGTTTCACTCGGCATAAGCTCGCCGGCAGCCGTAACCAGCTCTTCGGATTCCTGCAATAGCGGCAGTCCCCCACGTTCCCGCAGAACGCCCAAAATGTTTTTGATCTGCAGGACATTTTCTTCATCCGCAGCCACATTGCGTTCCCAATCGTCACGCCCGAGTTCATAATCCTCGTCTGATACGACAGAATAGTATCCCAAATCCAACAGCGCCTCATTCGAAAGAAAATACATCCCATAAACCGTTTTCGTCACCTCATCGAACAGCAACATCACAAAGCTATCATTCTCGAATTGAATCAATGGTGTCCTTTCTATCTGTTTCTTCGAAAGAGCCAACTCATATGGCGTGTCTCCGGCAGAAAGCTGAAAATTCCGTGCCAAGTAGCCCTCATCGAGTACATTTTCCTGCGTCATGCCGATTGTGAACATGCCCACTTCGATTTTGTTTCCCAAAATATAGAGGGAGCGGATGATATCATCCTTGACGCCTATCTGGATGTAGTCCGCTGCATTGGTGCCGAATACCCACCATTCGCTGCCACCGTAGGCTTTACCGACGCGAATCGGATCCCCATGCTTGGCTGTGTAGGCGGCAATGGGCTGACCGATGTAGGATTCATAGCCGGTCACAGGCAAAGGATACCCTTCATTTTCATCAATGGATGCTTGTTCGTTCCTAGCGATGCTCGAAGATGGCGCCGTTCGTTCCCCATTGTCCACGTAGAGAGGGAGTGCATAAGCTACGAAAATAAACAAAATGAATAATGACACTACTTTGATGGAAAATTTCACGCTTATCCCTCCTTGCGACTTCTGATTTTTTAATATGGCAAAGAATGCCAGGATACATACCATTATACTCTATTTTTGCTCGATGAGAAAAGCTTTCCGGCAGCTCATATCCGCATCCGCGCAATCGAAGCTATCATCAAAAAAGAGCCAGGAACCCGGCTCTTTTTCGATGCTTATTTTGGTAGTTTGGAAATCTGATCGTTGATATACATATTGTTGACCAACCCGATCGATACAGCAGATACCAACAAACTGGATCCTCCGTAGCTGACGAAGGGAAAGGTGACTCCAGTCAACGGCATCAAGCCCGTCGCACCACCAACATTGATCACTCCCTGGGCCAGGAACATCGTGCCGATTCCGATGCAGACAAGCTGGGCAAACGGATCTTTGATTTTGATGGCATTCTTAAAAATACGGTAAACCATATAGAAGAACAACACCAAAACAAACAATACGCCCATCAGGCCCAATTCTTCCCCAACGATGGACAATATGAAATCGGTATGGGGTTCCGGCAGATAACCGGATTTCTGGATGCTTTCACCGATGCCCACACCAAAAAGTCCACCCCTGCTTAAGGCATAATAAGAGTTCACCACTTGGTAACCGGAATCCTGGATGTCCGCGAACGGGTCGATGAATGATGTGATCCGTTCCATCTGATAAGACTGGAAGAACGGAATTCTGCTTCCGAATGTTTTCACCACTGCAATGATCAGTCCGTATAACGCTCCGATTGCACCAAAAGTCATTACCCCATACTTGACTTTGACGCCGCTGTGCAGGAACAGCACAAGACAGATGAAGGCGATGATGGCAGCTCCGCCGAGATCGGGCTGCAAGAACACCATCGCTACTGCGGCTGCCGTTATCATAAGCGGTTTTTTCATCGTTTCGTAAAAACCCTCATTGATGCGGGACTGGTGTTTCGAAATGAACCAGGACAAATACAGGATCAGATTCAATTTCATGAACTCGGCGGGTTGGAACCCGATGGATCCAAAATAAATCCACCCGCGGGCCCCTTTTGTAGCCGTACCCGGCCATAGCAAAAGATAGGCCAAAATTCCGAAAAGGCCAAGCAACATGTACGTCAGCAGTTTGTCGTTCTTGAAAACACGCTTCGAGAGAAAGGAAACGATCAAGGCACCGAACAGACCCAAAGAGGCGAAAATGATTTGCTTATAAAAGAAATATTCCGAATTATTGTAATCCGTCATAGCGCGATAACTGCTGGAACTGTAAACCATCAAAATCCCGAAACCCGACAGGATGATGTACGGAATCAGTAGACGCCAATCCATATAGGAGAATTTTTTCTTGATTGTATTTTTAATCATGTAGACAACTAAACCCCTTTGTCGGCGGAATCGTTTTTCGATTGATCAAAATAGTTCGTGTACATGGCGTTCAAAGACGCTTCCAGATCACTCAAAATCTTGTGTCCCTCTTCTTTCGAGATGATCCCCAATTTCACGGCATATTCGACTTCACGGGAGAATCCGTACATTTGCGTATCCACCACATCCTCGAAGGCTGGACAGTTCGCAAAGCAGAGGTGTTCCTTTTGGCTATTGATCAGTTTGTAGATCTTTTCAGCATCCTGCATCAAGATTTCCAAAGCAGTATTTTTATTGATGCTATCCATCTTAATTCCTCCCCTCAAAAGTTATCTCATTATACCAAACAAATTGGCTGACGCCTACCATCATTCATCTGCTGCTTGCCCATCAGACTTGTCCTTATTATGTTTGATGGCTGGGTATTTCGGGCGGATTGAAGAGAAAAAGGCCCGAGGCAATGGTTGCCAAGGACCCTTTTCCAGCATTCATTATAGGATTATTCTGCTTTTTTCTTACGTTTAGCAGCTTTTTCGCGTTCGTTTTTATCCAGGATTTGTTTGCGCAGACGTACACTTTCAGGTGTCACTTCGCAATATTCATCTTCTCCCATGAATTCAAGTGATTCTTCCAGCGTCAATGTGCGCGGACGTTTGATCACGTTAGTGGAATCTTTGTTTGCAGAACGGATATTCGTCATTTGTTTCGCTCTTGTGATGTTGACAGCGATGTCGTTGTCGCGGGCGTTTTCGCCGACGATCATACCTTCGTAGATATCCACACCAGGTTCGATAAAGATCGTTCCGCGGTCCTCTACGCCCATGATGCCATAAGTTGTTGTTTTTCCTGTTTCAGTAGAAACAAGCGCGCCTTTGCTGCGTCCGCCGATTTTGCCTGGCAACTCCGGCAAATACGCTTCGAACGTATGTGCCATGATGCCATAACCGCGAGTGATGGATAAGAATTCAGTAGAGTAGCCGATCAACCCACGTGATGGAACAAGGAAGATGATACGGACTTGGCCGTTGCCGCTGTTTTGCATATCCTGCATTTCAGCTTTGCGTTGGCTGATCGTTTCGATTACGGAACCCATATATTCTTCAGGGGTGTCGATCTGAACACGTTCGAATGGCTCACATCTTACGCCATCAACTTCTCTGATGATAACTTCCGGACGGGATACTTGCAATTCGTAGCCTTCACGACGCATGTTTTCGATCAGGATGGACAAGTGCAATTCGCCACGACCAGAAACGATCCAAGCATCAGGAGAGTCGGTAGGATCAACACGCAGAGATACGTCCGTGTGCAATTGTTTCATCAAACGCTCTTCGATCTTACGGGAAGTGACCCATTTACCTTCACGGCCTGCGAAAGGAGAGTTGTTTGTAAGGAAAGTCATTTGCAATGTAGGCTCGTCGATATGCAGAACCGGCAAAGCTTCACGATGGTCGACAGGAGTCACTGTTTCTCCGACAAAGATGTCCTCCATACCGGAAATGGCAATCAAATCGCCTGCTTTTGCTTCTTCGATTTCGATGCGGTCCAAACCGAAGTAACCGAACAATTTTGATACACGGAAATTCTTGAATGAGCCGTCCAATTTAAGTAAGGATACTTGATCCCCAACTTTGATTGTGCCACGGAATACGCGTCCGATACCGATACGGCCAACAAAGTCACTGTAGTCAAGTAAAGCTACTTGGAATTGCAATGGTTCAGCAGAGTTGTCGATTGGAGCCGGGATGTGTTCGATGATTGCATCAAAAACATTATCCATTGTGTCTTCTTGATCAGTTGGATCATCTGACATGCTTGAAGTACCGTGCATTGCAGAAGCATAGACAACCGGGAATTCCAATTGTTCATCATCAGCGCCCAATTCGATGAATAATTCCAGAACTTCATCCACGACTTCAGCTGGTCTGGCAGTCGGTTTGTCGATTTTGTTTACAACGACGATAGGAATCAATTTTTGCTCCAAGGCTTTTTTCAATACGAAACGCGTTTGCGGCATTGTACCTTCGTAAGCATCGACAACAAGCACTACACCATCAACCATACGCATGATACGTTCAACTTCTCCACCGAAGTCCGCGTGTCCTGGTGTATCCATGATGTTGATGCGCGTACCTTTGTATTGCACGGCTGTATTTTTCGCCAAAATCGTGATTCCGCGTTCTTTTTCAAGATCGTTGGAGTCCATTGCACGTTCCATAAGCTCAGTTCTAGCGTTCAATGTATCCGATTGTTTCAACAATTCATCTACTAATGTTGTTTTACCATGGTCAACGTGGGCGATGATTGCAACATTACGAATATCTTTTCTAAATTCCATTTGTTGTTTTCCTCCAAAATGTTTACTTGTTTTTCACTGCTGTTTGATATGCCAACTGCTACTGCCATTATATAGTCGATCACAATTCTGAATTTGAACTTCCCATCAGTTTCCGTGTAAGGAACAGGTGAAAACCCGCTGAAAACTCATGAAGACAACTATCAACTTGTCCAGTCTATCACCTCCGGAACCATTTGGAAAGAAAAAAGTTCAATGTAACGGCTTTCTTGAAAAAGTTTTTCTTCCGGATGTCACTCCGCGGCATCTGCCGCAGCCAGTATGGATTCGCGGTGTTGGATCCTTTATGGGTCATTCCGCAAAAAGAGACATAATCCAGAATGATTATGTCCCGATAGTTTGATTGGTTCTTACATGTTCTCGATGACCAGTTCCGCAAATCTGGAGCAGCTGACTTTTTGGGCAGCTTCGTCCTTCATCAGATAATAGAAATCGCGTGTCACTGTTTTGTTGGCAATCGTCTTCTCGATGCCACTGGTAATCAGGTCACTGACTTCATTCCAGCCGATGTAGTCGAACAGCATGGCTCCGGACAACAACACTGATGAAGGGTTCAATTCATCCAAACCGGCAAATTCCGGTGCAGTGCCGTGTGTTGCTTCGAAAATGGCATGGCCTGTGTTTTGGTTGATGTTTGCTCCTGGAGCAATCCCGATTCCGCCCACTTGAGCAGCCAACGCGTCGGAAATATAGTCACCGTTCAGATTCAAAGTGGCAATGACATCATAGTTCTCAGGGTTCATCAAAATCTCCTGCAGGAAGATGTCCGCGATCCGGTCCTTGATGATCAACTTGCCTGCCGCAACAGCCTCTTCATAAGCAATGTCGGCTGCCGCTCTGCCATCCGCAGCTTTTACGGCATCGTATTGGGCCCAAGTGAAGACTTTATCGCCGAATTCGCGTTCAGCTAAAGCATAGCCCCACTTCTTGAAGCCACCCTCCGTAAATTTCATGATATTGCCTTTGTGGACCAACGTCACCGAAGTACGGCCATTTTCCAAGGCATATTGGATGGCGCCACGTATCAAGCGTTCTGACCCTTCAATCGAAACCGGCTTGACGCCGATTGCCGATGTTTCAGGGAAGCGGATTTTGTCGACACCAAATTGGGTCTGCAGGATTTCGATGATTCGCTTCGCCTCTTCGCTTTGTGCTTCGAACTCGATTCCTGCGTAGCAATCTTCTGTATTTTCCCGGAAGATGACCATATCGGTTTTTTCAGGTTCTTTCAACGGTGTCGGCACGCCTTCGAAATAACGGACAGGACGCAGGCAGACGAAAAGATCCAACGTTTGGCGCAAGGCGACGTTCAAAGAACGGATTCCTCCTCCGATTGGTGTTGTCAACGGTCCTTTGATGGCGACCAAGTGTTCACGGATGACATCCATCGTCTCATCAGGCAACCAAGACCCGGTCAAATCGAAGGCTTTCCCTCCTGCCAGCACTTCTTTCCAGACGATTTTGCGCGATTCGCCATAAGCTTTCTCGACAGCAGCTTCAAATACTTTTTTGGATGCTTGCCAAATTTCCGGACCGATGCCATCCCCTTCGATGAATGGGATGATCGGAAAATCAGGTGTATGTAACCCTGTTTCAGTCATAACGATTTTTTCGCCAAGTGTCATTGTGCATTACCTCCAATAGTTTCTTTTTCGGACATAGGAACGTAAGTCAGATTAACGGGTCCCACATATTTTGAACGCGGGCGAATCAAGGTAGCTTCGCGTTTTTGTTCAAACACATGCCCTAACCACCCGGAAACACGGCTCATCGCAAACAACAGCGTGAAGAGGTCATGTTCTATCCCGAAGCAGTGATAAACGGTGGCAGAGTAGAAATCCACATTCGGAATCAAGCCTTTTTCCTTCAATAGATAGTCCTCTACTTCGCAGGAAAGATCGAACAAATCTTCTTTTCCGAATTCCTGGGTCAATTCCTTAGCCATGCGTTTCAGATGTTTTTTGCGGGGGTCTTCCGTTTTGTATACACGGTGACCGAAGCCCATGATTTTTTCTTTATTGTCCAATTTTGTTTTCAAGTAGCCCGCAACATCTCTGGTGTCCGACTCCGCGATTTCTGAGAGCATATCGAATACGCGCTCATTTGCTCCACCGTGCAAGGGACCCTTGAGAGCACCGATGGCACCTGTGATGCAAGAATAGACATCCGTCATCGTGGAAGCCGCCACGCGTGCTGTGAAGGTTGATGCGTTAAGATCGTGATCGGCATGGAGTACCAAACAATGATTATACGCTCTGACCAAATCCGGATTCGCCTCTTCACCTGTCAACATATACAGGAAATTGGCTCCGAACGAAAGGTCCTCGCGCGGCGCGATCGGATCCAAACCTTTGCGTAATCTGGCGAATGCAGCTACAATCGTCGGAATTTTTGCCTGAATCGAGATTGCTTGAATATAGACAGAGCGCTCGTCCATCTCTTCCGCATAGGGATCGAATACGCCCAACAATGAAACTGTCGTTCGCAAGACGCTCATAGGGTGCAGATTCTGGCGGCACTGTATTTTCAGGCAAGCAATGACACTTTCAGACAAGGCCATATGCGTGTGAAGATCGTGCTGCAACTGCGCAAACTCTTCCCGGCTAGGCATTCTTGAATTCCACAACAAAAAGATGATTTCCTCAAATGATGCATCTTTTTCAACTAATTCGTCGATATTGTATCCCGAGAAGGATAATTGTCCCTCAACAATTGCGCTTAGGGAGGTTTCTGATACGACAACGTCTGCTAATCCTTTATGTACTTCCATGATTTTTCTCTCCTCTCAAAAACCTCTCTTCAGTGAATTGGATGGCTTGCCGCTTAATAAGCAAGCCCCATTTTTTTGCGGATGACCATCGGCAGGATTCCTCCGTTACGGTAATAAGTCATATCCACTTCAGAATCGAAACGGGCAATGGTCGTAAATTTGATTTCTTGCCCATCTGATTTGACTGCCGTGACTGGAATTTCCGCATGGATGCCGACACTATCATTCAAATCGATCGTGATTTTTTCCGATCCATCCAGTCCCAAACTCTCTGCATCTTCGCCAGTTTGGTATTGCAAGGGCAATACGCCCATCATCACAAGGTTCGAACGGTGGATTCTTTCATAGCTCTTAGCGATGACTGCTTCGACACCAAGAAGTTTGACCCCTTTGGCAGCCCAATCACGCGAGGATCCCATTCCGTAGTCATCACCAGCAAGAATGATCAGACCAGTACCGTTCGCACGGTATTTTTCGGATGCTTCAAAGATACTCATCTCATCGCCAGTGGGCCAATAGATTGTGACTCCGCCTTCTTTGGCGGGCACCAATTGATTGCGGATACGAATATTCGCAAGTGTACCGCGCATCATCACTTCATGGTTTCCGCGTCTTGCGCCGTATGAGTTGAAATCGCGGACTCCCAAACCTTTCGAAGACAAATATTGCCCCGCTGGTGTATTGACTCCGATGCTTCCTGCCGGAGAAATATGATCGGTCGTAACCGAATCACCGAATTTACCCAAAACTGCCAATTCCTTCAAGGATTCAATCGCTTTTGGTTCAGGCGATAGATTGTTGAAGAATGGCGGATTCGCGATATAAGTCGAACCTTCTTCCCATTGGTAGAGAGCATCATCATTCGTTTCGATTGCGTTCCATTCAGCATTGTCGTCAAACACATGCAGATACTCCTCTTTGAATATCTCCGGTGTCAAAAACTCACGGATCATTGCTTCCACAGTTTGTCTTTCCGGCCACAAGTCCGCTAAGTAGACAGATTGACCATCTTTACCTGTCCCGATTGGTTCAGTTTTAAGGTCGATGTTCATCGTACCGGCCAAAGCATAAGCGACTACCAATGGCGGAGATGCCAAGTAGTTGGCTTTGACTAATGCGTGGATGCGTCCTTCAAAGTTACGGTTTCCGCTCAGTGCGCTTGAAACCAATAAGTCGTTGTCTTTGATCGCTTCTTCCACTTCAGGCAACAGCGGTCCTGAATTTCCGATACAAGTCGTACAGCCATATCCGACAGTGTTGAAGCCCAGTTCTTCCAAGTAAGGCAAGAGACCGGCATTGTCCAAATAAGCAGTAACAACTTTTGAACCAGGTGCCAATGAAGTCTTGACGTATTTCGGAACGTTCAGTCCCAACTCCACTGCTCGTTTCGCCAATAATCCGGCACTCAGCATCACGTAAGGATTAGATGTGTTGGTGCAGCTTGTGATGGCCGCGATCGCAACGTCACCCGTCTTCATTTTCACTTCTTCCCCAGCAAGCACAAATGAAACTTCTTTTTCAATATCTTCTTCGGCTAAACCAAATCCGGCATTGCCTTTTGGTGCTACCAATGATCTTTGGAAATCTTCTTTCAGTTTCGATACCGGCACCAAATCTTGCGGACGTTTTGGTCCTGCAACATTGGCCTCGATTGTGCTCAAGTCGATTTCAACGACTGTGGTGTATTCCGGTTCCGGATCCTCGACACGGTAGTAAAGGTCATTTGCCTTGACGTATTTTTCAACTATAGACACATGCTTTTCGTCTCTCCCTGTCAGCGTCAAGTAGTTAAGAACTTCATCATCGACAGGGAAGAAACCACAAGTCGCACCATATTCAGGCGCCATATTGGCGATGGTCGCACGATCCGCCAAAGTCATGGAGGCTAATCCGGGGCCGAAGAATTCGACAAATTTTCCGACAACTTTCATTTCGCGCAACGTTTTGGTTACTTTCAAAGCCAAGTCGGTCGCGGTAGCCGCTTCCTGCAACGAATTGATGAAACGTACGCCTACGACTTCAGGCACAGGGAAGAATGAAGGTTCGCCAAGCATACTTGCTTCCGCTTCGATACCGCCGACTCCCCAGCCCAATACGCCAAGCGCATTTGCCATCGTTGTATGGGAATCCGTTCCCACCAAAGTGTCAGGGAAAACGATGCTTCTGTTTTCGTCGATCGCTTTTTCTGTAACGACTGAAGCCAAATACTCAATGTTGACTTGGTGGACAATCCCTGTAGCAGGAGGTACAGCACGGTAGTTATCGAAGGCTTTTTGAGCCCAACTCAAAAATTGATAACGTTCCTGATTACGCAAGAATTCCATCTTCATGTTAGCAATCAAAGCTTGCGGAGATCCGAAGTTATCGACTTGTACGGAGTGGTCGATGACCAAGTCGACTGGCACTTCAGGATTGATCAGAGCCGGATCCCCACCTAAGTCATGGACGGTTTTTCTCAAGGAAGCCAAGTCAACGACTGCCGGCACTCCTGTGAAATCCTGCAGGATAACGCGAGAAGGTTTGAAAGGGATTTCGCCTTCGTTCGTTTCTGTTGCGCTCCAGTTAGATAAAGTGACAACATGTTCCTCCTTGATGCCGCTTTCACCTACCTGACGTAATAATGACTCAAGCAAAACCCGGATTGAATAAGGCAATTCAGCAATTTTAATTTTTTCATTATTTTCTAATTTTTTTAATTTATAGTATTCATACTGATGACCATTCAAACTGAAAGAAGCTATGGCATTTTGATTAAATTCAGACATTGTATAACCTCCGTTTATCATTATTTTCACATTCAAATTACTTAATACGAAAATTATAACCATAATTTAATCGAATGTAAATGTTTTAAACAAAAAAAATGCCGTGATCACGCTATATTAATCGGAAAAACCTTACATGGGTTTGTAAGGTTTTTCATTAGAAAAACCGAGGTACCTGCTTCAAAACATCCCCAAAATGAGATCCTTTCTCATGGTTGATCATTAAAAAGGTTTTTAAATACTCATTTTTTTATCATTATTAGAATTTCTTTCACATTTTCTATTTTTAATGTCATCCTCTTAATGAGAAAAGTGAATTCGTTTTTCAATGCAAGTGAATAAAATCGTTCAAACGATGCCTTTACATGTCATAAATACTGACATGCTCCGTGAACCAAAAAAAATGGACAAAATACATTATTCTGTATCTTGTCCACTTTACTTTTTAATTTTAATGAGACTCTGTTGATCAGCGCCATTCATTCCGGATATCCTGGAAAGCACATCTGTTGGCGACAATAACCGCATTATTCTGGAGCAGATTTATTTCCTTCCCCGTAACTTGTCTATAAACCAAGCCCACCTCTTCAGCTATGACCATTCCGGCAGCAATGTCCCATGGAGCCAAGGAAGGAGCGATATAAGCCACCAATTTGCCGGAAGCGACCCAAGCAGTTTCCAAGCCGGCAGAGCCATTGACGCGCAAGCCGCTGCTTTTTTTTGCGATTCTGCGCGCTTCGTCCGCATCTGCGACCACCAACCGATTGCTGATTGCGACCAAGCCTTCAGATAAAGGCAACTCCTGCACCAACGGCAGCCTCCGCTCATTGCAATACGCCCCGTTATCGCGTATCGCAAAATAAAGTTCGTCTCGGACGACATCATAAATATAACCCATATGGCCTACTCCATCTTCATAGATGGCGATCATGATGGCAAAATTTTCCCCCTGCTTGATGAAATTGAGGGTGCCGTCAATCGGATCGATGATCCAGACAATCCCTTCCAGATCCTGAATATCATGCCCTACACTTTCTTCACCCAAAATACGCTCATCCGGGAAATGCGCGGTGATTTTTTCATACAGGAACACCTCTATTGCCCGATCCATGTTTGTCACAAGATCTGTGCGCGATGTTTTTTCTTTTATTTCAAGCTCCTTGTTGAACGATTCTCGAAGCAAAGCTGCAGCTTCTTGCAGCCAGGCCTTGATCAGGCTGTGCCTTTTCTCAATTTGATCCATCGGCCCCTCCCTTCTGCCGCAACTCTATCGACGGCTCATCAGACCGTTTAACGCTGTCCTAAGAAGATTTTGTTTTTTTCGCTCTTCTTCACTTCCTGCAGCACTTTGTACAAAGAATAACCCGATTCTTTCTCGAACTGATTGCCGTATTTCTTTTCCTGACCGACAGAAGGCAATACCGTTTTGAATGCGCGGTAAGCTTGCATAAATTCTTCTTTACTGATCCCACTCTCATAAGCTCGTTCGACAGCATTCCATAAAGAGATGACTTTGACGATCTCCTCTTTGGACCACTCCACTTCGAACGGATAATCATAATGTTGCATATTGTTCCCTCCATCTTGTTCCTGTTTCTACTATATTATACCTGACAAAAAAAATAAAGAGAATCCGGATTCGGATTCTCTTTACGACTGTATATATATCATAAAATTAGATGTGGATCGGCATGCCCAATGCTAATTCGGCAGCGTCCATGATTGTTTCAGATAACGATGGATGACCGTGGATCGTCAATGCGATATCTTCCGCATTCATCCCAGCTTCAATCGCCAAGCCAAGCTCAGCAATGATTTCGCTGGCATTCACACCGGCAACTTGCGCGCCGACAAGGACATTATCTTCTTTTGTCGTAACCAAACGGACAAAGCCTTCTGTCTGGTTCAACGACAAAGCACGGCCGTTTCCTGACAGCGGGAATTTGGAAGCTTTAACGTCCAGACCTTTGTCTTTTGCTTCGGCAGCAGTGAAGCCGATGGTCGCCAATTCAGGATCCGTGAAGGCAACCCCTGGCATAGCCCGGTAATCAACTGCAGAAGGATGTCCTGCAATAGCTTCAGCCGCAATTTTAGCTTCGTAGCTGGCTTTATGAGCCAAAGCAGCACCAGGAACGATATCGCCGATCGCAAAAATGTGTTTTACATTTGTGCGACCTTGATTATCGACCTTGACCAAACCACGGTCAGTCATTTCAACTCCGACTACTTCAAGACCCAAGTCATCCGTATTCGGACGGCGGCCGACAGTGACCATTACGTAGTCCGCTTCGATAACTTCTTCTTTACCGTTCGCTTCATATTTGATTGTTACGCTGTCTCCGTTGTCGATGGCTTCTTTGGCCATTGCTTTCGTAACAACTGTAACACCTTTTTCTTGGAATGATTTTTCAACGAATTTGACCATATCTTTTTCGAATGTCGGCAAAATTTGTGGAGAGCCTTCAAGAATCGTCACTTCAGCGCCTAAGTTTGCGTATGCTCCGCCTAGTTCAGTACCGATGACACCGCCACCGACGATAACCAGTTTCTTAGGAACTTCTGTCAAATTCAATCCGCCTGTGGAGTCGATGACGCGTCCGCCGAATTTGAAGCCTTTGATTTCAATCGGACGGCTGCCCGTAGCGATGATCGCATTTTTGAAAGTATACGTTTGAGCTGCATCTTCGGTGAAGACACGCAATGTTTCTCCGTCATTGAAGAATGCATTCCCACGGATGATTTCAACTTTGTTTTTCTTCAACAAGTACTCGACGCCGGACGTCAATGTTTTGACGACTTTGTTGTCTTTCCATTCTTGTGTTTTCGTGAAGTCCAGTTTCACATTTTCAGCCGTAACACCGAAAACGGAGGAATCCAAAGCTTCTTGATAATGATGCCCTGCGGAAATCAATGCTTTCGAAGGGATACAACCGACGTTCAAACAAACGCCTCCAATCCATTCTCTTTCGATGATTGCCACTTTTTGGCCTAATTGTGCAGCGCGGATGGCAGCTACATAGCCACCAGGTCCCGCTCCTACAACAACTGTATCTAATTCAACTGCGAAATCGCCTACTACCATTGTCTATTCTCACCCTTCCATCAATAATAATTCTGGATCAGCCAATAATCTCTTAATGTTGTTCATTGCTTTTTGAGCAGTTGCGCCGTCAACGATACGGTGGTCGAAACTCAATGACAGTTTCATTACGCGACCGACTGCCAATTCACCTTCTGCATTGACGATAGCTTGTTGCGCAATCGTTCCAACACCTAGGATGGCTACTTCAGGGTAGTTGATGACCGGTGTGAAGAATCCGCCACCTACAGAACCGATGTTGCTGATTGTGACAGAACCGTTTCTCATATCTGCAGCTGCCAATTTGCCGTCGTGTGCTTGTGCAGCCATGTTGTTGATTTCATCGGCAATTTTGAACATGCCTTTAGCATCAGCATTTTTAACGTTAGGCACGTACAGTCCGTTGTCGGTGTCTGTAGCGATACCGATGTTGATGTAGTTTTTCAATACGATTTCTTGAGCCGCGTCATCGATTGATGCGTTCAGGATAGGGAAGTCGCGTACAGTCGCAGCCAACGCCTTAACAACATAAGGCAAGAAAGTAAGTTTTGTTCCTTGTGCTGCAGCAACATCTTTGAACTTCTTGCGGTGATCCCATAATTTGGACACTTCAACTTCATCGAACAAAGTCACGTGAGGTGCTGTATGCTTGCTGTTGACCATTGCTTTCGCAATCGCTTTTCTCATTGGAGACATTTTTTGGCGTGTTTCCGCTTCACCCAAATCGGAAGTGAATGGTTGAGCTGGCGCTGCCGCTTGTGTTGCTTGAGCAGCTGCTACAGGAGCCGCTTGGACTGCTGCTTGTGCTGAAGCTTGCGCTTGGACGGCTGGAGCCACAGCTTTCGCTGCCACTGGAGCTACTCCGCTGAAGTTGTCGATATCTTCCTTCAGTACACGGCCGCCTTTTCCTGTCGGTGCAACTGCAGTGATGTCGATGCCCTTTTCGCGTGCGTATTGACGGACGGACGGCATAGCCAAGACTTGCTTGTTAGGGTTGGCTGCCGCGACAACACCTGTTGTTGCTGGCGCGTTTGAAGTTGTTGCTGGTGCTGGAGCTGCTTTTGGAGCTGCTGCAGCTGGACCATTTTGTCCTGGTGCATCGATTTCCACCAATACATCTCCGATGACGGCCACTGTGCCAACTGGCGCTACGATGCGGACAACTTTACCTGTAACAGGAGATGGGATTTCCTCAACCGATTTGTCGTTCTGCACTTCTACCAACGTATCGTCTTCATTGATCATGTCGCCTTCTTTGATAGGCCAAGAAACGATTTCGCCTTCCATGATACCTTCACCCAAGGCAGGCAATTTGAATTGGAACAATCCGCCTGTTGAAGCTGCTGGAGCTGGAGCCGCTGCCGCAGGGGCCGTTGCTGGTGCCGCAGACCCTTCCTCTTCATGACCCGGAGCATCGATTTCGACCAATACATCTCCGATGACTGCGACTGTTCCCACTGGCGCAACGATCTTCAGGACTTTCCCGGTTACTGGGGATGGGATTTCTTCGACTGATTTATCATTTTGTACTTCCAATAATGTGTCATCTTCATTGATGGTGTCGCCTTCTTTTATTGACCAAGAAACGATTTCACCTTCCATGATACCTTCGCCTAGAGCAGGCAACTTGAATTTAAAAGACATTTTCTTAACTTCCCTTCATTTGTCTATTTTTGGATTTCCGACGCACAAAAGCGGACAAATACAATTCTATAGGATATGGAATTGTATTTGTCCAAGCTTTCAGCTCTTAGAAATGATAAGTTTCTCTTACTTTATTCTCGATATCAGTTGCATTCGGTAACCAAATGTTTTCTGCTTGACCAAACGGGAAGACAGTATCCGGAGCGGCTACACGTCCGATAGGAGCTTCTAAAGATAACACCGCACGTTCAGAGATTTCGGACATGACCATTGCGCCTACGCCAGCTTGACGCTGTGCTTCTTGGACGACCACGACACGACCTGTTTTTTCTACAGAGGCGATGATTGTTTCGATATCTAGTGGAGCAACCGTACGCAAATCGATTACTTCAACCGAAATGCCTTCTTTTTCAAGTGTTTCTGCAGCTTTTACTGCTTCGCGAACCATTGCGCCGTAAGTGATGACGGACACGTCGGTTCCTTCTTTTGTGATGGCAGCTTTGCCGATAGGAACAGTGTACGCTTCTTCAGGAACTTCCTCACGGAATGAACGGTACAATTTCATGTGCTCCAAGTATACAACCGGGTCATTATCGCGGATAGCAGAAATCAACAAACCTTTTGCATCGTATGGGTTGGAAGGGATAACCACTTTCAAACCTGGTGATTGGGCCATCAAGCCTTCCAAGTTATCTGAGTGCAATTCCGGAGTATGCACACCGCCACCGAAAGGTGAGCGGAAAACGATAGGCAAATTGCGTGTCCCTGCCATGCGGTAACGTGTACGAGCAGCTTGTGCTACAACTGTATCCATTACTTCGAATACGAAACCGAAGAATTGGATTTCCGGAACGGGGCGGAAACCTTCCAAGGCCAAACCGAATGCTAAACCACCGATACCGGATTCAGCTAAAGGAGTATCAAACACGCGGTCTTCACCGAATTTCTCCTGAAGTCCTTGTGTCGCACGGAATACACCGCCGTTTTTACCAACGTCTTCTCCGAAGATCAAAACGTTTGGATCGTTTGCAAGTTCAATTGCAAGCGCATCAGTGATGGCTTGGATCATAGTTAATTGTGCCATGATTATTTAGTCTCCTTTGCTTCGTAGTACGCGATTTGTTCAGCCATAGTTTGATTTGGTTCTTCGAACATGCTCTTCAAGAAGTCTGAAACTTTTTGTTTAGGAGCTTGGTCAGCTTCTTTGATGGCATCTTTGATTTCTTCTTTGACTGATTCAATGACTTCATTCTCTTTTTCTTCTGACCATAGACCTTTTGCCGTCAAATATTTGCGCATGCGGATCAACGGGTCTTTTGCTTGCCAACCTTCCAATTCAGCAGTGTCACGGTAACGTGTTGGATCGTCACCTGATAAAGTATGCGGACCAAAACGGTAGCAGATGGTTTCGATCAATACCGGACCGTTGCCTGCAACAGCATATTCTCTAGCTTTTTTCGTGACAGCGTAGACAGCAAGGATGTCCATGCCATCAACTTGGATACCAGGAATTCCGGCAGCCATAGCTTTTTGCGCCAATGTTTGAGCAGCTGTCTGCACGTGGCGAGGTGTTGAGATTGCCCATCCATTGTTTTGGATGAAGAAGATGCCAGGTGCTTTGTAGGATCCGGCAAAGTTGATTCCTTCATAGAAATCCCCTTGCGAACTTCCTCCGTCACCAGTGTATGTGATGACTACGTTTTTCTTGTTGCGTTTCTTCAGGCCTAAGGCGACACCTGCGGCTTGCACGTACTGTGCGCCGATGATGATTTGTGGAGGCAATGCTTGCAGATCAGCTGCATATTTGTTGCCATCTACATGGCCTCTTGACCATAGGAAAGCTTGTGATAATGGCAAACCATGTTTGACCAATTGAGGAACATCACGGTAACCAGGCAACAACACGTCTTCCTTGTCGATTGCTGCAATACTTCCTAATTGGCTCGCTTCTTGACCGGCTGTCGGTGCATAGAAACCTAATCTTCCTTGACGATTCAACGCAGTTGAACGTTCATGTAAAATTCTGGACCAAACCATATCTGTCATGAATTGAACCAATTGTTCATCAGAAAGATCTGGCATAAGTTCAGGGTTTACAATATTCCCTTCTTCGTCCATGATTTGGACCATGCGAAAATCTGTGTTCGTGCTGCTTAATAATGCGTCAATGTCGATT
Source organism: Trichococcus sp. (assembly GCF_055118575.1). Lineage (NCBI taxonomy): Bacteria > Bacillati > Bacillota > Bacilli > Lactobacillales > Carnobacteriaceae > Trichococcus > Trichococcus sp. Next base: position 69,465 of record NZ_JBSQPW010000005.1, read on the forward strand.
TTTGTTTGTTTTGTAGCCATGCTGACACTTTCCTCTCTATTCCCTTGATATTTCATCTTTTTTGATGAGGTTTATACAGATGATTTCAACTGTATCATTCAACAGTTGTTACATGAATAATTTACCACGCATCCGAAATATATGCAAGGCAAAAGGACAGTTTTAACTATTTGTGCACAGAATATCGATTGCTACTTATTTGTAAGCGGTTAACAGATGAGTTTTGTTCACTGTTTAACGAACATGTTCATTATTACAAAATCGTTTTATTGAAGCATTATCATTATGTATATTTACAGATTGTCACAATCAGACGAAAACGAACTGTATTATTTCAATCAGAAAACTGTTTCTCGGAAATGTGTAAATCACTGATGGAATGGGCTTTCAAAAGTGTAACAGCCTTTTTATTATGACTACCTCATTTTTGATAACCGTTTTCTTCATTTTTTCATAACTAGCCTGTTATTTTTCTGCTTATTATGCCCCTCTATTTCATTCATTCATGAAATCACAATCTCGCTACTATGAAAATATGATTAAAACCCAAGTTTATCCCTCTCAAAAACAAAGAAAAAAGGTCATTTCAATTAAGAAATGACCTCCATTTGTAAAATTTATGTCAAAAACTAATTTTAAACTAAACCTTGATAAATCATAGCATCGGCAACCTGCACAAAGGCTGCGATGTTGGCACCTGCCAAATAGTTGCCTGGTATGCCATATTCTTCAGCTGTTTTTTCAGCTGTCTTAAAGATGTTTGCCATAATGTCCTGCAGCTTGCCGTCCACTTCTTCGAACGTCCAATGGCTGTGGGCACTGTTCTGAGCCATTTCCAGTGCGGAAGTCGCTACTCCGCCTGCATTTGCAGCTTTGGCTGGCCCGTAAAAAATGTTATTGTCCGCATAGATTTCCACAGCCTCCAGCGTGCTTGGCATGTTCGCACCCTCGCTGACACAATAAACGCCAGCTTTGACTAATCTTTCAGCTTGTTCTTTGTCAATCTCATTTTGCGTTGCGCTTGGCAAGGCAATATCATATTTCAGGTCAAAGTCCCAGACACTACCCTCTTTGTAAACGGCTGTCGCTTTTTCGGCAGCGTAGGCAGTCAATCTTTCACGACGAACTTCTTTAATATCCTGAAGTAATGCAACGTCGATACCCGCTTCATCGTAAATGTAGCCGTTGGAATCGGAACAAGCCACAACTGTACCGCCAAATTCATGCACTTTTTGGATAGCATAGATGGCAACATTTCCACTTCCGGATACAACCACTTTTTGGCCGGCAAATGACTTCCCGTTCGCCTTCAGCATTTCTTGAGTATAGTAGACCAACCCGTAGCCTGTCGCTTCTGTACGGGCCAAGCTTCCGTTCATGACGACCGGTTTACCGGTAAGAACACCAGTCTCAGCGCCGTTCAAGCGCTTATATTGGCCATACATGTAGCCGATTTCGCGTCCGCCGACACCGATATCCCCAGCTGGCACGTCCAAAGTAGGACCGATGTGTCTTTGCAACTCAGTCATGAAAGATTGGCAGAATCGCATCACTTCAGCATCCGATTTGCCTTTAGGATCGAAATCAGATCCACCTTTACCGCCCCCGATTGGTAATCCGGTCAGGCTGTTTTTGAAGATCTGTTCAAAACCTAAAAATTTCAGAATGCTTTCGTTGACGGTCGGGTGGAAGCGCAAACCGCCTTTGTACGGTCCGATAGCCGAATTGAATTGGACACGGAAACCTTTATTGACTTGAACGTCCCCGTTATCATCCATCCAAGGAACACGGAAGGAAACAATGCGTTCAGGTTCTACCATTCTCTCGAGAATGTTCCATTTTATGTAGTGAGGGTTCTTTTCCAAAGCTGGTTCGATCGTATCGAACAACTCTCTTACCGCCTGTAAGAATTCTTGTTGATGCGGGCCTCTAGCTTCAACCTTTTTATAGACTTTTTCAATATAATCTTTAGCAACTGTCATAAAAATCATCTCTTCTTTCGCTATAGAGTTAAAAAAACCTCACACCATTGTGTAATCATTTTTTCATTTTCCTATTTTACACATACCTCTTCTTTATTACAAGGAAAAAGATGAGTCTAGCTTTTTTTTTTCGAAACGTGTACTATGTAACATGAAGTGTTTTGCATTATGCAAGCCCAATCATTTCAATATAAAAATCAGCAAAAGGAGAAATGCATGCATGATCACTATGGATAACATCATCCGGGAAGGTCATCCTACATTGCGGAGGCCGGCTGACTTGGTCGCTTTCCCTTTATCTGCGGAGGATCGAAAAATCGCTGCAGAAATGATGGAGTTCCTTTCGAACAGTCAGGATGAAAAAATAGCCGAGCAACTAAACTTGCGCGCAGGTGTCGGATTGGCTGCTCCGCAAATCAACGTATCCAAGCGCATCATCGCGCTGCTGATACCAGGGGAATATGAAGATGATCCTCCGGAACTGGCCAAGGTGATGTTCAACCCTAAAATCATCAGCCACTCGGTAGAAAATGCCTGCCTTAAAGGCGGCGAAGGTTGCCTTTCAGTAGACCGTGAAGTGCCCGGGTTCGTCGTCAGACATAGCCGCATTACGGTATCCTATCAAGATGCCGAAGGAGCGACACACAAAGCTCGCTACAAAGGCTACACGGCCATAGTCGTGCAGCACGAAATCGATCATCTCAATGGCGTCATGTTCTACGACCACATCAACGAACAAACACCCTTCGCCGTTGCAGACGACACCATCATCATCGAATGATATTGAAAAAGAAGAACGGACCTGCAAGTATCTGCAGAACCGCTCTTCTTTTGTTTTATTTTGTAAGATATCTTTCCAGAAATTGCTTCGTGCGATCTTCTTTTGGATGATAGAAGATTTCCTCTGGGGCACCCTGTTCAAGGATGACGCCTTGGTCCATGAAGATGACGCGATCGGAAACTTCCCTCGCAAACTCCATTTCATGCGTCACGACAATCATCGTCAAGCCGCTATTGGCAAGATCCTTCATGACCTTCAATACTTCTCCAACCATCTCAGGGTCTAAAGCCGATGTCGGCTCATCGAATAACAGCGCATCCGGTTCCATCGTCAAAGCGCGGGCGATAGCGACGCGTTGTTTTTGGCCGCCTGACAACTGATCCGGTTTGGCGTTTATGAATTTCCCCATCCCAACCTGTTCCAGATAGCCCATGGCGATCCGCTCCGCTTCCTGCTGGGATTTTTTCAGGATTTTCACAGGTCCTACCGTGCAATTATGCAGCACATCCAAATTGTTGAACAGATTGAACTGCTGGAACACCATCCCCAATTTACTGCGGTATTTGAAGATATCATGTTTCGAGTCCAGGACGTTCTCGCCATTGTAGATGATTTCACCCGCTGTAGGTTTTTCAAGCAGATTGATGCAGCGCAACAGCGTCGATTTACCGGATCCCGATGAACCGATGATGCACACTACTTCTCCCTTGTTCACGCTGAAGTCGATGTCCTTCAGCACTTCATGTTGGCCGAAACTCTTCTTCAGATGCTGTACGTCAATTACTTTTTCCATCAAATGATTCCTCCTGTGGCAATTAATTTGCTCTGTCTCTTCCTGCTTGTTTTTTGCGAGCCATTAATTCTGGTGTAGTCAATTGGTCTTGACCTGCACCCATCATCTGATAATTATCAGGGCCTTGCATTTTCCTTTCGATGGCACGCAAGATGCGCGTCACTGTGAAGGTCATGACGAAGTAAATGATAGAAGCCACGAAGAATGATTCGAAATAACGGAAGTTATTCCCGGAAATCGATTTGGTAGTAAAGAACAGCTCCGAAACGGAGATGACATTCAATACCGACGTATCTTTGATGTTGATGACGAATTCGTTCCCTGTCGCCGGCAGGATATTCCGGATCACTTGCGGCATGACAACATTCCGCATCGTTTGCAGATGGTTCATCCCGATAGCTTGAGCGGCTTCAAATTGCCCCTTATCGATGGAAATGATTCCGCCGCGGACGATTTCTGACATATAGGCGCCCGTGTTGACGGATACGATCAACAACGCTGCGAAGATGCGGTTCATGTCGATATCAAACGCCAAAGCAGCGCCATAATAAATGACCATTGCTTGAACGATCATCGGCGTGCCCCGGAAAATTTCGATGTAGCACGACAGCAAAAAATTCACCACGTTGTACACGTGTTTTTTCCATCCCGATTCAGCAACCGGGATCGTACGGATGACGCCGATCATCAGACCGATCCCTAGTCCGATGATGGTTCCGATTAAAGCTATATATAACGTTGTCCACGCACCTGATAGAAACTGTCTCCAGTTTTCCTCGATGATGCGGATAACCCAACTAAACTCCATTTAATGTATGCCCCTTTTTGATGTTCCGTCCGCCTTGATTATTCAGCTGATGGCTGGTTTTGGATTGCTTCATCCATCATTTGGATGCGTTCTTCTTCGGTGATGCCGCTCAGGATTTCATTGATCTGGTCTTTCAATTCGCTTTCTTTGATCAAACCGATTGCGATTTCTGAATCAGCCGCGGACAATTCGAACGTATCCGCTTCATCCAATTCGATCATTTTGAATGCGGAATTGGCTGCTGAAGCGCTGATCGCTTCCGGACGTTCCGAAACGTAGGCATCGATTGTGCCCGATTCCAAAGCTACGCGCATGGATGTGAAACTGTCCATTGCCGGTTGCTTTTGCACGCCTGCAATCTGATCGATCACATCATAGTGCAACGTATTCAACTGTGCAGTTACTTTCGCATCCGCGAAGTCGGCCAAAGCTTTCGCATCCGCATAAGCACCATCAGCTTTGACAACCATCACCAATTCAGTTGTATAGTAGGAATCCGAGAAATCGATCGCTTCTTTGCGTTCATCTGTCGGCGACATACCTGCAACAATCGCATCGATTTTGGATGAAACCAACGCCGGCACCAAACCATCCCATTCTGTTTTGACGATGACCAGTTCCTTGCCTAAGCCATCCGCCACTTTTTGAGCCATTTGAACATCATAACCGTTTGCGTAACCGTCAGCGCCGTCGATTTTCACCGCGCCGTTGCTGTCATCATTCTGGGTCCAGTTAAAAGGAGGATATCCCGCTTCCATTCCGACCACGAATGTATCCGAATCCGCCGAACCGTTTGCTGCGGATGAATCCTCAGTGGCTCCGTTTCCGCAACCAGCCAAAATGAACAATCCCATCAAAGCTGCCATTGTCTTTTTCCATGTCTTTACTTTCATCTCTGTTTCCTCCTAATGTATATAGTCCTTTTTACTGCTCAAAAATAATAAAAACTAGCCCTTCTTATCCGGTTGCTTTTTTCCACCTTTCGACCCATAGAGCGTCATAACAATGCTGATTCCGTCCGTTTTTGTGCAAAAAAATAGACTATAAAGCAAAAGGCCCTATAATCCAGCTTCCTTCTGCCCGCAATATCGAAAGTACTCCACAAACGATTTTGGGCAAATCGTTCTGACAGTGCCAGGATTCTTAACCCTGGCCCCAACACAGCAAGTGCTGTATTTCGGCGAACACCCCTTTCAAACGGGCATTTTACTCTTGATGTTCGCAGCCTCTTCCATTATTGTATGATCGTATGACATTAATGTATGCTATTATACTGTACGCGATTTTAATTTGCAACAAAAAGCGCTTCGCCCCGCTATCCGACGGCCGCACTCGCCGGCGGGCACACAGTCTGGCCACACTTTATTTCCCATTCCAAAAAACCGGTTTTGGATGCTATACTGACTTCATGTACAAAAGGGAGGAATTACCGCAACAATGCCTACTACTATTTTATTCGACTTGGATGATACTTTATACGACACCGCCAGTCCCTTTTTCAAAGTGCTGGAACATTATCGCTTGGCGAACAGCCACAGTGACGAAGCCACCTTTGCCCTTTTCCGTAATCATTGCGATGCCGCTTTCGAGCTGTTCTCAAGCGGGGATCTGACGTTGGCCGAGTCCCACATCATGCGCATACAGCATACATTCGCCGACTTGGGACTTACGCTGACCGAAGAAGAGGCACTGGACTTCCAGGAAACCTACCAAAAAAGGCAAGGAGAAATCATTTTGAGCCCAGGCATCAGGCAGCTATTGAATGAGTTGAAAAGCCGGAACATTCCGATCGCAGTCTTCACAAACGGTCCCGAAAACCACCAAATGAAAAAATTCAATGCCTTGGGTCTGGAGCGATGGGTACCGCCAGCACGCATCTTCATTTCCGAGAAAATCGGTTTCCCCAAACCCCACGTCGACGCATTCGCACATGTGCAAGCGGCTTTGAAGGCCAGCCCTGATCAACTGCTTTTCATCGGGGACACCTATGAAACGGACATCATCGGCGGCCAGACTGCCGGCTGGACGACTTTGTGGTATAACCATCGCCGGAAACCTGAAGATGAAAAAGTGGTGCTGGAGCCAATCTTCTATTCAGTGGCGGAAATGCACCAAGCTATTCATGACACACTCTTAAAACGAAAGGAAATGTGACTTATGCGTCAGACAAAATTAGCCATCATCGGGGTCGGCCATGTCGGTTCACAAGTATTAACGGACTGCAGCCACCTCAACTTATTTTCCGAAATCGTCTTGATCGACAGCAACGAGCAGATTGCCAGAGGTGAAGCTTTGGACCACCGCCATGCGCTTGCCGCCAGTTACCGGACCAACAGCAGAATCTACGCCGGCGATTACGCGGATTGTGCCGATGCCGACATCATCATCATTTCCGCGGGGGTCAGCGAGAAACCACGTCCGGGTGAGGATATGCCACCACGGGCCTTGATGAGCAAAGAAAACGCCGCGGAAATCCGCAAAATCATGACCGGCATCACCCGGAACACAAAGACCGCCATCATCATCCTGATAACGAATCCGGTCGATACGATCACCTATATCGCCGAAAACGAGTTCGATTATCCGAAAGGCAAGATTTTCGGAACCGGAACGACCTTGGATACTTTCCGCTACAGGCAGATCATCGCATCCCATTATCAGGTCGATCCCAAAGTCGTCAGCGGCTACATCATGGGCGAACACGGCAGCACTGCCTTCCCCGCATTCAGTAGCACGACTGTAGGTGCATTAACACTTTCTCAATGCGATGCCTTGTTGGACCCTGCTGAAGCATTGGACCGGGCATTCGTAAGCCAAGAAGCGGTGCACACAGCTTCGGATGTCTTCAACTGGAAAGGCTGGACCAATTCAGGCATCGGCGAAGTTGCAGCTGTCTTGGCCCGCGCGGTCATGCTGGACGAGAAAAGCATCTTCCCTGTCACCGCAACCGTCGACGGCTTTTACGATTGCCACGGCGAAGCGGCCTTCAGCATGCCTTGCATCATCGGCAGGAACGGTTTGGAGAAGCAGATCCCCTTGCCGCTGGATGACGAGGAATACGAAAAACTGCAGCTCTCCATCAAAGATATCCAGCTCACCCTTCAAAACGTACGATAATAAAAGCGCAACCGCAGCGATCCAGTCGGATCCGATGCGGTTGCGCTTCTTTTGCTCTTATACAAACGGGCTACATGCTGAGCCTACCATGTTCTTCGTATCTCGTTACTGTCGTGATGGCATTCTGCTCGTCCACAAACACCACAAGCGGTTTGTGTTCCTTGGCTTCCTGTTCATCCATCATGCAGTAAGCCATGATGATGATTTTATCGGACACCTGAACGCAACGGGCAGCGGCACCGTTCAGGCAGATCATACCTGAGCCGCGTTCGCCTGCGATGACGTACGTTTCGAACCGGGCACCGTTGTCGATATCCACAATCTGCACCTTTTCATATTCGATCAGCCCTGCGGCATCCAGCAAATCCTTGTCGACAGTGATGCTGCCCACATAGGATAGCTCCGCCTGGACAACGACGGCGCGGTGTATTTTACTCTTCAGCATATTTAGTTGCATTATTTTCCCCCCACTTATTCCGTGATAAAATTATCGATTAGACGCGTTTTCCCGATATAAACCGCCAAAGCCACCAATACAGGCCTCTCGATGCTGTCCACTTGCTGTAGCGTTCGCGCATCCACCAACTCCACATAGTCGATCCTCGCCATCGGCTCCGCTTGGATCGTTTCCAAAATGACATTTTGGATCATGACAGCATCCTGTTCTCCGTCCGCAAGCAATTGCTTGGCGGCTTCGAGAGCCCGGCTCAGCACCAACGCTGCCTTGCGCTCATCAGCCGACAGATAACTGTTGCGTGAACTTTTGGCTAATCCGTCCGCTTCCCGGATGATCGGACAGCCGATGACGGTGACGTCCATGTTCAGGTCGCTGACCATCTGCTGGATAACCGCCAATTGTTGGGCATCCTTCTGTCCGAAATAAGCGCGGTCCGGCTGCACGATGTTGAACAGCTTTGTCACGACGGTGCAGACGCCCCGGAAATGGGATGGTCTGCTTTTTCCGCACAAACTTTCCGTCAGACCATGCATATCCACAAAGCTGCTGAAATCGGGATGGTACATCTCCTTCGGCTCGGGATGGAAAATCAGGTCCACTCCGCTGGCCTCGCACAGAGCGGCATCCTTTTCCAGATCCCTTGGATAGCTTTCCAAATCTTCGGATGGGCCGAACTGCATCGGATTCACAAAAATGCTGACGACCACCCGATCATTTTCGCTGACGGCTTTCTGCATCAAGCTTTGATGGCCTTCATGGAGATAGCCCATCGTCGGGACGAAGCCGACCGACAAACCTTCCTTTTTCCAAGCCTTCACGGCACTGCGGATTTCTTCAACCGTTGCTGCAATCTTCATTCGTGATTACTCCTCTAATATAATTTTTCGATGACCGCATCGGACAGAGCAAACGTATGCTCTGCTGCCGGAAACGCGCCGCTTTTCACTTCAGATATATAGCCTTCGATGGCTGTCTGCATCTGTGGTCCGATCTCAGCATAGCGTTTGACAAATTTCGGAGTGAAGTCGGAATAGAGCCCCAGCATATCCTGGTAAACCAACACTTGGCCATTGCAGCCGTTCCCTGCGCCGATGCCGATTGTCGGAATCGAAATGCTCTTGGTGATCAGCTCAGCCAGCTTGACCGGAATGCATTCCAACACCACCGCAAAAGCTCCTGCCGCTTCCACAGCTTTCGCTTGCTCAATCAGGCTGCGCGCCGCCTCTTCATCTTTCCCTTGGACCTTGAAGCCGCCGAAAGCATTGACGGATTGGGGCGTCAGGCCAAGATGCGCCATGACCGGAATGGAAGCTTCCACGATTGCCTTGATCTGCGGGCAGACTTCAAGACCACCTTCCAGTTTGACTGCTTGCGCCCGGCCTTCCTTGATCAGCCTGCCTGCATTTGTGACCGCATCATAGACGGAAGTCTGATAGGACATGAACGGCAGGTCACTTACGACCAAAGCATCCTTTACCCCTCTGGCGACAGCTTTCGTGTGGTGGATCATATCCTCCATCGTTACCGATAAGGTGTCCTCATACCCCAACATCACCATGCCCAGCGAATCACCCACCAGAACAGCATCGATCCCGGAAGCATCGATCAGTTTGGCAGTGGAATAGTCATAAGCAGTCAGCATCGTCAACCGCTCATTTTTCTCCTTGGCATTGCGGAAAGTCAAAACCGATTTCTTCACCCGAATTCTCATCCTCTCTTCATCCAATATAATATATTATTCACACATTACGTTCTGCGGGGAATAAAGTCAACTACTTTTTGAATCTGAAAGCCCCACCAAAAACATTTACTGTCATGACAGTTGGATATTCCGACGGAAAAGTTAGTCAGCATGATGATCCCAACAAAAAAAATAACCCTTAGGGTGTCGAAGGAACATCGTCCTATCAATGGCTCTAAGAGTTATTCTTGTGATTTTAAAGAAATGAGAATGTTTGTATTTTGAAGTATCTTATTTTATAATTGGCACTGGTAATAAAGAACTAAGGTTTACCTAAGTTAAATACGGTATACTATATTTGTCGAAGAGATTCTCCTTAAGGACAAGAAAAGTAGGTGAACAAAGTGGGAAAATATCAATTGGATTACAAAGGTCAGGCAGCTGTGACGAAGTATCATGAAAAACAGACGCCTGCCAAATTTGATAAAAAGCAGCAACTTGAAAAAATACGTGCGGAGTATTTGAAAAAAAAGCAAAAATAAATAAGTGAACTACATCGGAACTGAAGTACCGACATTCAAAAACCAGGCTAAATATCCATCCCCTGTCCTGACTGCTCCCCATGGATAAATCCAGGGGGTTCCACGGGCTATTGGGACGTCACGGACCGTACTGGCGATATTTCCAAAAAAGTGGAGATGTCGTTTTTCTATTTCCGTTCTATTCCCAAAAGCCCTTAGACTTTCTCAAC